>JAVWCU010000015.1:0-7255 GCA_036648855.1 Bacilli bacterium | reverse complement strand
TACTTCTTTTAAATTACCCATTATGAGCAAAAACACTAACCTTCACTGAAAAAGTTTGATTATTATAATCCCAGTTACCATCTGTTACCGTAGTAGCGGCATCACTTAACCACATTCTTAATCTAAAATTCTTTATATAATTAACTGTATCTTTCTTGATAAACTCTTGATAAATAACTTTCCCTGTTTGCCCAATAATTGCCGTATCAGTCAACTCATTATATGTTTTAACTTTACCACCATCTGTAACTGTCTTTTTACTTGGAATCTCTACTGATTCTGTATTAGTTGTTAAATATATTTTAGCAACACTTCCTGGCAAAGTTGAATTATTTTGTCTCTCTGCATAAACTTCATAATTAATAGGTGATCCCATAGTAGATGCTATTATTTGAAAATTAAAAACATTACTATCTCCTACTAGAACCTTACCTGTATCATCACTGATAGGTAACGCATTCGCGATTGTAATTCCATTTCCCTGACCAACTTGCTCATCATAAACAAATGTTAAATTACCTGTTGTAATAGTATTTTCAACTGTTCCAGCTTTTGCAAAAGTAAAGATAGCGTAACTAGTTCCTAATACTACCATAATAAAACTGATAATTAGTAAAATACCTAAAAATACCTGTTTTCTTTTTTCTCTCATAAGTACACTCCTATCATCTAATAACATTTTAGCATAAGATTATAATTATTACGATAATTTTCGGTAATTTATTTAAAATTCTTCATATAATTACACTCTTCCTGCATTTTACAATTATTACATTCAGGATTTCTACTTTTACACTTATATCTTCCAAAAAAAACTAATTGATGATGAACCTTACTCCATTCATCCTTAGGCAGTTTCTTCATTAAACTTTTTTCCACTTCTAAAACTGAACCCGCTTTAGAAGCTAATCCTAATCTCTTACTCACCCTATTTACATGGGTATCTACCGCTATTGTTGCCTCATTATATAAAATACTTAAAACCACATTAGTTGTTTTCCTACCCACCCCAGGTAAACTCTCTAAAAACTTTCTATCATTAGGAACAATCCCTAAACTATCCTCTAATAATCTCCTAGCTATTTCCTTAATAAAAACCGTTTTTTTATTAAACGTCCCAATAGGTCTAATAATACTAGCAATATCTTCTTCTTTAGCCTTCACTAACTCATCTAAAGACTTATATTTATCAAATAATATAGGAGTAACTAAGTTAACCCTTTTATCAGTGGTCTGAGCACTCAAAACAACAGCAATTAATAATTCATAATCCTTATTGTACTTAAGTTCACATATAGGGTTAGGATATAACTCATCTAAATATCCCAATAATTTATCTACTTTCTTACTCATCTTCATCATCAAACCAGTTATAATCAAATATCTCTGTCTTAGGCTTGTCCTTCTTTTCTTCTCTTCTTTTTACTTGATGCTTATCAACATCAGCCTCCGTCTTAAAACCCTTCTTACCCCACTCATAAAGGATCTTATCTATATACCTAAGATTAGATACCCCATTATAACTAGCTTCCTTTAAAGCCCTTAAAATTAGCTCCCTACTTATATTACTATCTGCCCAAGCCTTAATTATTTCATATTCCATAGGACTTAATGTTCTTCCAAACTCCTGTTCAAAAATCGAATAAATATTACTATCTAAAGTCTTATCCTCTTTAACTATATTATCCATTAGTAAACCCGTAATCTTAGAATAATATAACTCCAAAGATATAACTTCCTCCATAACTCCCTTATCATTCTTAGATACTATTACTTCTATTAAATGCTTATCACATAACTTAGAAACATATTCCATCACAGAACTAAGTTCAATTCCTAAATCCTTAGTAATTCTACTAGGATCAAATGACACTTTATCACCCTTATTAGATAAATATACTAAGAAAATAAACTCTTCCATAGTTAAATCAAACTTATCTTTTAATTTAAACAAATAAAGTGGTACTACAAAATATCCATCTTTTAGTAAATCTAATAACTTGCCACTCTTCACAGTACCACCTCCAAATATATTCCTAGTATAGCATTATATTTTTCTTTAAACAATAATAGAAGAATGTAAAAATAAAGAATATAACCAAAATAAAATAAACAAAAAGAAAAAACGTTTCATAACCACTCCTCCTATTAAAAAGTATGTGATGAATACGTTTCTATGATATATTTAGCTAAATCCTCATAATTATTACTTAATTCTAACTTAAGTATTTTCTCCTCTAAATCTAAATATATAACTTTTAAATATGCTCCCATTTCTCTCTTTAAAAGACCCGCTATCTCCCTACTAGTAATCATTATATCTTTACGCATATGAATAGGTAATTCTGCATACCTAAGTGTCAATTCAGCTTTATCAAACCCCTTAAAAGATGCTACTACACTACAAACATAAAGTTTATAATTATAAAGAACAAATGGATCAAACAAATCTAAGTTCATAACCTCATTAATCTTACTAATAAGATTTCGCTCATTACTAGTAAACGGGTAAATATCCAGAACATCTAAACTAGCCCAAACACATATTATATCGGTAAAAGAAGTCACACTTCCCAATTTAGGTATATCAAGTTCTATATCTATTCCTAATTCTATTAATAAAGAAACTCCCTTTTTAACATTAGAACTCAAAAAGATCTTCTCTAGCTCTTGTTTCTTTCTTTGATAAGACAAAGTCTTTAATAAATGCTTATTCTCTTTAATAGAGGCTTTTACCTCCTCTGTTAAAGTAAAATTTAAACTAGTTGCAAATCTTATAGCTCTAAGAATTCTTAAACTATCTTGATGAAACTTCTCATTACTATTTCCCACCGTTTGTATTTGTTTTTTCTCTAAATCAGCCCTACCATTTAATAAATCTAAAATATTCCCATCAGAATCCATACAAATAGTATTAATTAAAAAATCTCTTCTTAACAAATCCTCTTTTAAAGAAGTAATATACTCTATTTCAATAGGTTTACGGTTATTAAAGTAAGCATATTCCCGTCTAAAAGTAGTTATTTCAAAACGCACATTACGCATCATCAAAGTAACTGAACCATATTCTTCATAAGGTAGGCAAGCAGTTACAAATATTTCTCTAATATGTTTAGGAGTAGCACTAGTACATATATCTATGTCATTAGATTCTATTCCAAGTAAATAATCTCTAACAAATCCTCCAACAATATATGCTTCATAACCAGCTTCTTCAATTTTTTTAAGTAACTTTTTAGCTGTTTCTAACATATGTCCCCCTCAAGTTTCTTAATAGCAAATCCCTAAATAGGAAATACTACTTCTTACCTCTACTTTAACAACTTAATTATACTATATTTTTAGTAATTACAACAAGTGATTTTAACTACATATTATTACAAAAAAAAAGCCAAACGGCTTTTTCTAGTTATTAATTAACTGATTCTTTTAATGCAGATCCTGCCTTAAATGTAACAGCATTCCTTGCAGCAATTTTAACAGTTGCTCCTGTTTGTGGATTTCTTCCTTCACGAGCAGCTCTTGCAGAAATTGCAAAAGTTCCAAATCCAACTAGAGGTACTTTATCTCCAGCCTTAAGTGCTCCTGTAATAGCTTCAAATGTTGCATCGATTGCTCTTGTAGCATCTGCCTTAGTTAATCCAGACTTTTCTGCTACAGCTTCAACTAATTCTACTTTTTTCATTTTCATTCCTCCGTACTTTCTTTTAAGCATACTATGCTTACATATACAAAATATCATATTTTTAAGACTAAATCAATGAAATTAACAAAAAAAAACACTTTTAGACTAACTATTTAGACTATATTAGAGAAAATTAGAGTAATTATTACAATTACTCTTTTATTATACAAAAAAATTTAGTTCTAAATATCCCTTTTATACTCTTAAAATGACTCCTATTCCTTTAATATATCTTATATAGTTACATATTTTTACTAAAATTAAGTACTTTTTATAACAAAAGACTCTTAGTATTATATAATAGAGTTAAGTAGGAGAACATATTATGAAAAAGAAAATATTTTATCTAATCATTATTATTTTTATGTCTATAATTAGTATGTTACCTATTCTTACTAATACCAACATAATGGGTCATGACACTAATTTCCATATTGCTAATATTAATGCTATAAAAAAAGATCTAAATAATAATATTCTAATTGACAAACTACTACCTGATATTGGTAATAGTTTTAACTATGGGACCCATCTCTTTTATCCACCTCTTCCTCACTACTCTACTGCTTATTTAGCAAAAATAACTGAATTATTTAAACTAAGTACCTTAGATACCCTAGCAATTATGTATTTACTAATTACCATTATATCTAGTATAATCATGTTCTTTCTAGCTAAAAAGATTACTAACAATAATCCATTAGCTTTATTATCCACCCTAATATTTATTCTCATGCCCTATCGTTTAGGAGATATTATAGTAAGAAGTGCCTTAAACGAAGCATTTACCTTTATCTTTATACCCCTAATCTTATTAAGTTTATTAGAGCTAATTAATCATGATAAAAAGAAATTCCTAATACTATTTGTTATAGGCTATACCGGTTTAATCTATTCTCATCTTATCATTACCCTATATTTAAGCTTGTTTTTAATCCCCTTTATCTTTATCTATTGGCATAAACTATTTAATAAAGAGACCCTACTCTTAATTACCAAAGCTATTGTCCTTGTCACTATCCTGGTTCTTCCCCTAATAATACCCCTTATTGAAGTGAAACTCCAAGGTAACTACTTAGTCTTCCAAGATAACTACTTATCTGGAATTGCCTATGTAAAAGCCTTTAGTAACACTATAAAAGATTATATTACTATATTAAAAGACTATTCCTGGGAAGTCCCTAGATTTATTCCTATTTCCGTAATCTGTATAACTATAGTAAGTATTCTAACCTATTTAAAAGCAAAAAAATCTAATAAAACAATTAACTTCTTAATTATCTTCTCCCTTCTTGCCTTCATTATCTCCCTAGATATATTCCCTTGGGAATATGTTCCAAAGTTCTTATATATGATTCAGTTTCCTTGGAGATGTGAAACCATGCTAGTTATATCCCTAAGTCTTATTGCCCCATTATTTATAACCCATATTAAAAAACCCTCTTTAAAATTAGGAACTACTGTCATTACCATCCTTATTATTCTAATTACTTGCTTACCCTTCCTAACTAAATTATCTACTCATACCTACCTAACCACTTCTAGTATTGACCCTAATCTAGGGATGGGTCACTCCCAAGAATACCTACCAGTTAATACTTATAATAATATAGATTATTTTAATAACCGAGACCAATCTATAAAGAATATAACTGATACTTCTTTAATTACTGTTATAAAAAACACTAATAAAGAATTAGTCTTTACTATTAATAATAAGGCTAACGAAGTAACACTAGAACTACCTCGTCTATATTACCCAGGTTATCAAATAAAGAGTAAGACCGGTATACTAATAGAACAAAAAGAAAACCCCGCAGGTTTCCTTGAAATAACTATTAAAGGAAATGGTACTTACTATGTAACCTCCCCTGGTACTAAGTTAACACAAATAACTAGATTTATTTCTTTAACAGGATTAATTTATTTTATTTATTTATTACTAAAAAAAGAGAGAAACTAATCTCTTTTTTAATTTATAAAACAATAGCAATCATATTATTAGAGCCTCTATTAACTATCTTAGATAAAGTAGACTGTAATTTATACCTGATATTATCTGGCATTAAACTTATTTTAGACTGAATTCCTTCTTGTACTATTACATCTAAACTCCTTCCAAATATTTCACTCTTCCAAATATTCTGAGGATCTTTTTCATAATCTCTCATTAAGTAATTAATAAGTTCCTTACTCTGAATTTCACTACCTATAATAGGTTCAAATGTACTTTGCACATCCACTCTAATCATATGAATACTAGGTGCTACAGCTTTAAGCTTAACTCCAAATCTACTACCTTGTTTAGTAATCTCTGGAGTATCTAGCTTCATATCTGAAAGAGTTGGAGAAGCTACCCCATAACCTGTTTGTTTAACCATTTTAAGTGCATATTTAATCTGATCATATTCTCTTTTAGCCTCATTAAATTCTTGAAACAAAGATAATAACTCTGCCTTATTTTTAACATCAATCTTAATAATATCCGTTAATACTTGATTATATAGATCAGCGGGTGCTTCTAAAGAAATAGTAACAACACCTGCTCCAGGGTCTACAGACGAAATATAAGCTTTACTAATAGCCTCATTATTTAAGAAATGCCCCGTTATTAAAGAAGTATCCCTTAACTTATTAACTTCTACTACACTCTCCTTAATAGCCTCTATATAGCACTTCTTAACCTCATGATTAGGGTTTAATATAGCTATCCACTCTGGCATATTAACCTTAACTTCTACAATAGGAAATTCATATAAAGCCTCTCTTAAAATATCATATATATCTTTTTCATTCATTGTCTCAATATTAATAGGCATAACTGGAACATTATGTTCCTCTCTTAAAGCTTCTGCAAGTTTTTCTGTTTCTGGTAACATAGGATGAACTGAATTTAATACTACAATAAATGGTTTCCCAATACTTTTAAGCTCATTTATTACTCTAGTCTCAGCTTCCAAATAATCCTTTCTAGAAAACTCTCCTATTGAGCCATCTGTTGCTACCACTATCCCAATAGTGGAATGATCCTTAATAACCTTCTCTGTTCCTAATTCTGCTGCTTCAATAAACGGAATAGCCTCATCATACCAAGGTGTTTTTACTAAACGAGGTCCATTCTCATCCTCTGCTCCCTTAGCATTATCAATCAAATAACCTACACAGTCAATTAACCTAATACTACATGAAAAATCATCAATATTAATTCCTGCTGCTTGACTAGGAACAAACTTAGGCTCAGTAGTCATAATAGTTTTCCCTGCTGCACTCTGAGGTATCTCATCTAATGCCCTCTTCTTCTCATACTCATCAGCAATATAGGGAACTACTAAAGTTTCAACCACTTTCTTAATAAAACTACTCTTACCTGTTCTAACAGCACCTACTACCCCCAAATAAATATCTCCCCCTGTCCTAGATGCAATGTTCTTAATAATCTCTAACTTATCCATACTCATCTCTCCTTATGTTTCATTTAAATGTATGAGATATAGTTCTAAATTATTTAACAAATTAAAAAAAATAAACTTCTAAGCTTATTTTTCTTGTTTCTTACCCTTTACAATTAAA
>JAVWCU010000014.1:0-20812 GCA_036648855.1 Bacilli bacterium | reverse complement strand
GAAAGATATTAAAAAATATATCCAGAATATGAAAGCAGCAGAAGAAAAGTCTACTGAAATTTTTTCTGCACCTATAGAAACACCTGTTATTAGTGAAGCTGATCTAAATCATACAGAAATAATAAAAGAAGAACCTAGTGTAGATGATTTTATTAATGGGTTGGTATTATCTGATCCAGTTGTTTCTCCTGATGAAAATTTAAGCGCAATTGCCGTACCTATAATTGAAGAAAGTAAAGTGGAAGAGAAACCAAGTGCGTATACTGGTGAAATCATAGATGACGCTATTAGAACACTTATTAATCCTAATGCTTCTAGTGATGGATTCGAAAATGCTGTAAATATTTTGTCTACAGCAACTTTACCTGAGACTAAATATAATGAGGTTATGGAAAAAGCCACTTTAGCATCACATTTAACTGCTGATGTCAGAACTAAAATTAGGACAGGTCTTAAAAAGGAATCTCCCATAATTGGTAGTGAAGAAAATGAATCTTATGAGTTCTTAGTTCCTAAGAAAATTATCGGTTCTAAAGCATTAGAAGAAAATTTATTAACTAAAATAGGTAATACAATAAAAACTATTCCCGCACGACTAGAGGCATGGATAGAAAAAAAGAAGGAAGCTAAAAAATTAAAAAAAGAGGCAGAAGCTAATATTACTATTCCAGAAGATAAAGATATCTTAAATTTTGATTATCAACAAATTATGATGCTTGAGAAAACTAGATATAGTAAAAATGGTCAAGATGATGAAGAAAGTTTATTACATGGCATAACTATGAGTGCTAGAAAGAAAGATGTTATTGTAGCTCAAATGGATAATATGCAAGATAAAAATGCTGCTTATTTAAAATGTGTTGGTTTTCTTAAAAAACATCCTGATGAATATGAATTTGTAAAATTTAATAATCAAAACATTAGCACTGAAGTTAGTTCTATTACAGGTGTGGAAAAGGCTAATGAAGGAATGTATGGGCTTGTTTCTAAAAACTTGATAAATGCTATTAATGATATATATGGAATGCCAATACAGCCTTCTAATGAATTTGAGTTTGGAGGTAAATCAAAATGACAAATAGAATAAATACACTTATCACTTTAGATGATGGTAAAAAATATGCTATAATTAATCAGGCTGTTTACAAAGGTAAGAGTTATTTACTTGTAAACGCTGTTAATGATGAAGAAACAGATTTACTAGAAGATGTACAAATATTAGAAGAAAAAAAAGATATTAATGGAGATATGGCAGTAGATCAAGTAGAAGATCCAGCATTGTTAGAACTTCTAGCAAAATATTTAGCTCCAAAAGAATAATAAAATGTAAATAAGCTAAAAATAGGTTGTCTAACCTATTTTTAATTTGCTATAATGGTTATGGTGATAAGGGATGTATAAATTAACAACTCGTAATGAGAAAGAAACAGTAGAGTTAGCCCAAAATATAGAATCAGAAAAATTTCCTAATATGGTAATATGTTTAGAGGGAGATTTAGGCAGTGGTAAGACAGTTTTTACTAAAGGATTTGCTCATGCAATGGGCATAGAGGAGGCAGTGACTTCCCCTACTTTTAATATTATTAAAGAATATTCATCAGGAGAATTGCCTCTATATCATATGGATGTTTATAGGTTAGATGGTAAAGTAGAAGAATTAGGCTTAGATGAATACTTTCATAAAGATGGTGTTGTTATTATTGAGTGGTCTGATATGATTAAAGAATACCTTCCAGAAGAAAGATTAGAAATTAAAATAAGAGTATTAGATGACTTAGAAGATGCTAGAGTATTTATTATTAATCCTATTGGTAAACAATATGAAGATCTTTGTGAGGCTGTACTATGAGAATATTTTATCTAGACACATCATCAAGTTACCTTTTTGCTAGTGTGGCATTAGATGATAAAGTGTTAGGTGAAGTGCAAATAAAATTAGATAAGGGATTATCTAGTTTTACTTTACCTGAAATTGATAAATTATTTAGCAACTGTAATATAAAACCAAATGATATAGATAAGATAATAGTAGTAAATGGGCCTGGTTCATTTACAGGAGTTAGAATTGGAGTCACAATTGCTAAAATATATGCTTGGAGTTTAAAAAAAGAAATTACTACTATTTCAAGTTTAGATGCAATGTCCTCTATAAACATTCCTTCATATGATTATATAATTCCTATGATAGATGCTAGAAGAGGCTATGTTTATAGTGCTATATATTCTACTAAAGGAGAACAAATTTTAAAAGGACAATATCAAAAAAAAGACACTTTAGAAGTGACAATTTCTAATTTACCGGGTAAGAGTATTATTGTTACTAACGATAATATTGACACTACCTTAAATAAGATGGCGTACCAACCGGATTTTCTAGAAATAATTAAAAGATATAGAAATAAACCCTCAATTAATCCCCATGCTGTTGAACCAGAATATTTAAAATTAACTGAAGCAGAAGAAAATAAAATATGATAAGTGAATTAAAAATAACAGATATTAATAGTCAGAAAATAATTGAAAACTTATTTCCGGATAATTTTATAATAACCTCTATTAAAACAGACTTAGAAAACAATCCCTTTACAAAATATCTTATATATTCAGATTATGGAAAAATACTTGCTTACTTAAATTATAATCTTATATATGATAGAATAGAAATAGTTAATATTAATGTTATGTTGGAATATAGAAATAAAAAAATAGCAAGTAAGTTATTAGAATTTTTAATACTAGTTTCTTCTGAAAAACAAATGAAAAATATTACTTTAGAAGTTGATAAAACTAACTATATAGCAATTGGTTTATATAAAAAATATGGCTTTAAAGAAATAGCTGTACGAAAAGGGTATTATCAAGGAATAGATGGTATTTTAATGGAAAAAGAGATGATAGAATGAAAGATATATATATATTAGGAATAGAAAGTAGTTGTGATGAAACTAGTTGTTCTATTGTTAAAAATGGTAATGAAGAGCTAGCTACAATTATTTCTTCTCAAATTGATATTCATAAAGAATATGGAGGAGTGGTACCAGAAATAGCAAGCCGTCAGCATGTGAAGAATATTAGTTTAGTCATAGAAGAATGTTTAACAGAGGCTAATATGACTATGGCAGATATAACCGCGATAGCAGTAACCTATGGTCCTGGTTTAATTGGCTCTCTTTTAATTGGTGTAGAAGCTGCTAAAACACTAGCCTTTGTTAATAATAAACCTTTAGTTCCTGTTCATCACATAGCAGGCCATATTTATGCAAATAATTTAGTTGAACCTCTTCAGTTTCCATTAATTGCTTTAGTAGTAAGTGGTGGGCATACTGAATTAGTATATATGAAAGATCATTATATTTTTGAAAAATTAGGTGGGACTTTAGATGACGCAGTAGGCGAGTGTTATGATAAAGTAGCTAGGGTAGCAGGTATTAAATACCCAGGAGGACCTGTTATAGATCAACTGGCTTTACAAGGTAATATTACTTATAAATTACCAACTCCCCTAAATGATGATAGTTATAATTTTAGTTTTAGTGGTTTAAAAAGTGCAGTTATTAATTTAGCTCACAATGAAGAACAAAGAGGAGTACCATTACGTAAAGAAGACCTAGCTGCAACATTTCAACATGTTGTAGTTGAAACTATTACTAAAAAAACAATGAATGCTCTTGCTAACTTTGAAGTGAAAAACTTAATAGTAGCAGGAGGAGTAGCGGCAAATAAAGGTTTAAGAACAAGTTTAACTGAGCATTGTCAAGCAAATGGAGTCCATTTAATATTCCCCCCCATGAAGTATTGCACTGATAATGCTGCTATGATTGGGGCCGCAGGATTTTATGCTTACAATTTGGGAAGACGAGCAGACTTATCGCTAAATAGTAAATCAAATGATATATTAAATTAAAAGAGACTTATTTATTAAGCCTCTTTTCTATGAAATTAATAATATAATACATTAAATAAGACATAAGTCCCAAAATGACAACAGAAGTTATAACTAAATTAATATTAAAAACCTGTGAACCATACATAATTAAATAGCCAAGTCCCTGTTTAGATACTAATAATTCTCCCATTATTACGCCAATTAAGGACATACTAATATTAATCTTTAAACTATTAATAATATTAACTCTATTACTAGGTAGAATAAGAGTTAAAAACATCTGCTTTTTAGAAGCGTTAAAGCTTTTTAACAAAGTAATATAATCTTGATCAGTACTAATAAAACCATTATATATATTAATAACTGTTATAATCAGAGAAATCATTAAAGCCATAAATATAATGGAGTTAATACTAGCCCCCACCCAAATAATAATAAGAGGACCCAGTGCCACCTTAGGTAAAGAGTTTATAATAGTTAAATAGGGATCAAATACTTTAGCTGAAAAAGGATACCACCAGAGAATAGTAGCAATTATTAAGCCAACAATGCCTGCAATTGAAAAACTGATAAGTGTTTCATATAATGTAACCAAAATATGACTTGATAACTGATTTGCTTTAGCTAAATTAAAAATAGTGCTAAATATATCTTTTGGAGACGAAGACATAAAAGTATTTATCAATCCAAATGAAGCACATAACTGCCATATTGTAAGAAAAGCTATAATAATAACTACTTGACTGAAAATAATTAAGTACTTGCGTTTTCTTCTTCTTTTTAAAAATATTTGATGCTCATCACTATAAGTGGACATCTAAATCCCTCCATATCTGATCATAATAACTACTAAATTCCTTGCATTTTCTATTATTAATTGGAGTAGATTGATTAGTCATTTCAATGGAATAAATTCGTTTGATCTTAGCAGGCCTCTTAGTCATAACAATTATTCTACTAGAAATAGAAATTGCTTCAGCTAAATCATGTGTCACCATAATAGCAGTTTTGCCCTCGTGCTTTAGAATATTATATACATCATCAGATAAAGCTAATCTAGTCTGATAATCCAATGCCGAAAAAGGTTCGTCTAAAAATAGAATATCAGGGTCTGTAGCTAAAGTCCTAATTAAGGCCACTCTCTGCCTCATTCCTCCTGATAAAGAATTAGGATATTTATTAATAAATTCTCCTAATCCATAAGTCTTAAGTAAAGATAAAACTCTTTGTTTACTTTGCTCATTTAAACTATGATTAATTTCTAATCCTAAATAACAATTTTCTAGAATAGTTCTCCATGGAAATAACGAATCCTTTTGCAACATATAGCCAATCTTAGGATTGCTCTTTTTAAATATAATTTCCCCATCTGATTTGTTTTCTAGCCCTGCTAATACTGAAAGTAAAGTTGATTTACCACAACCACTTGGACCTACTATAGAGATAAACTCATTGTCTAAGACATCAAAACTAATATCTTCTATAGCTTTTATTTCATCATCTGTATCATGATAATTTTTTTTTAGGTGAATTACTTTTAAAAGTGGTTCCATTTTATTTCTCAGTGTATATTAAATCTTTATAGGGAACACTAGTTAATAACTCACCGGATGCTATCATGATTTCTTGTAAATGATCAAATGATTCCTTATCAAACTTGGTATCAGTAGGCCATGAATCAACACTTCGGTAACGCTTAATAACTTTAGTTAAATCATTTTTAGAAGTATCAGGAAAGAAGTTCACGATAGAATTAGCAACATCTTCATCAGTATGACTATGGACATAGTTAAGTCCTTTTTGAATTGCTTTATTGAATTTTCTAATCAATTCAGCATTATCTTTTATATAACTTTTTCTGGCACTGTAAGAAGTATAAGGGACTACTCCTCCTAGTTCTCCGATAGAAGCTACTACATAACCAAAACCTTGTTTTTCTAGTTGTAAAGCATTAGGTTCAAATAAAGTTACAAAGTCCCCCTGACCTCCAATAAAGGCTCCACTCATTGCAGGAAATGCTATACTGGTATTAATTTTCACATCTTTAGCAGGATCAATTCCATTTTGTCTTAGGGCCCATTCAAAAGTCATTTCAGGCATACCACCTTTTCTCCCACCAATAATATTTTTCCCTCTTAAACTATCAAGTGTGAAATTGTCTATTTTCTCTCTTGATACTAAAAAAGATCCATCTCTCTTGGTAAGTTGAGCAAATGTTTGTAAGTAATCTTTTTCACCACCATTGTAAACATAAATAGTAGCTTCACTTCCAGAAAAGCCAATTTGCACATCTCCTGATAGAACAGCAGCCGTTACTTTATCCGCTCCAGGAGTAAGCAATAATTCAATATCAAGGCCTTCCTCTTTAAAGAAACCTTGATCAATAGCCACATATTGTGGGGCATAGAAAACAGTGTGAGCAACCTCTGCAACTTTAATCTTTTTCAAACTATCTTTATCCTTATTTAAATCTAAGAAAAATAAAGAACTAATGATAATTACTAAAAAGATAAAAATCCAAATAATAAAACCTTTTTTCAAATAAATTCCTCCTTTTTATTTACAATGTAATATATGTATACTAGATGAATAGGTGTTATTGAATAGGCCCCTTTTTAGCTTTAAGGAAAATTATAATATTTAGTATACTTAAATCCTTCTAGTAGGAAAAATCCTAGTCTTATAGTATAATTAAGTTATTACTAGGAGGAATCATGAAAAAAGTAAAGAAGCCTATCAAGTATAAACGCCTAAGGATTATTTTGATTCCTCTTTTTCTAATTAGTATAGGAATTTTAATTTCTATTATTATTCATAAACCTCCTTTAATTAAAGAGAGCTTATCTTATAAAGAAGACTTATCTAAAACAAGTCATGAAGTCAGTAAAATGACTTTTATCAAAGATGGGGTTAAAATAAAGGTTAATGTTTCATCACCCAGTCAGTCTTATTCATTTAAAATATGTAAACTTGGTTCATCTACTTGTTCTATTAGTGAAAGCACTGTGTTAAATGGTAACAGTGTTGAGGGCGCAATACTCCTATCTAATTTAGAAAATGGGTCTTATGAGTTGTTTTTAGATGGTGATAATTCTGAAAAGTTAACAGATACTAAAGAGCAAATAGAAAGATTAAACAGAGCTCATCTAGGAGATAGACTTATCACTTTTAATTATAGTAATAACCGTGTAAAACTCTTAGTAGAGGACTTTAAATATGAATATGATGTTCTAATTGACCCAGGGCATGGAGGTCGTGATTCTGGATCAGATAACGGGGAAAAGCTCGAAAAAAATTTAAACTTAGAACTCTCTCTTTATGAAAAGAAACGATATCAAGATCATGGGCTAAAAGTTAAATTAATTAGAGAAAATGATAGTTATGGTATTAAAATGGGAGACCCAAAGTGGTCATTGGTGCGTCAAAGATCCTACGCTATAGGTTATTATGGGGCGGTATCTAAAATCATTTATAGTAATCATCATAACTGGAGTGCAAGTAAAACCTATTCAGGTTGGGAAATTATTGTTCCTGGACGAATAGCAAATGATAATTTAAAAGTGGAAAAATCTATAGCTAAAGTTTGGAAGGAAATATACCCGGTTAGGGAAAAACATATTAGATTTTATGCAACTAAAGCCCCAGATGGTGGTAATTATTCTAGATTAGATAATCAAATTTATACATTTACTGATTATTACTCAGTTATTAGAACCCCTTATGACTTATTTAATGTTAAAAATATTCTTTATGAAGCTAGTTATATTAATTGTAAAAAAGATTATGAATGGTACTATAAAAAAGGTAATTGGAAAAAACTAAGTGAAGTAAAGATTAAAAACTATGTTGAATCATTAGGTATAAAGTACTTAGAGGTATCTTAAAAATATAAAAGTGAAAAGAGTGAAAACACATGGCAGAAAAAGATTCAGTTTCAACCTCAAAATTAGCAATAATTTACGGAAGTGATAGTACTAATGATGGGGTTATAGAATATATAGGAAATATTGAGGAAGATAAACGGCATATATTCCCTATAGTTGACTATCTACATACTCATTATCTAGATGATGAATTATTGCAAAAAGTAACTCCTACGACTTATCCAGATATTGTCTTATATTTTCTCTTATTAAAGGGTAATATTATTTTTGTTAATTCTTCTAATTCAACACATAAACCAGGAACAGTAGACGAAAAAAAAGGTTTCTTTATGATGCCAAATATAATTAGTCCTAAACAAAAACTCAGTTTAATAAATTTAAAAAAAGATATTGCAGATTTTAGCTACATCCAGATAAATAAAGATATAACATTTACAGATGGACTTCTCAATTCGACAGTCTTAATTTCTGATAAAGCAGCGCCAACATCCACTATAATCGATAAGTATATAATAACTGTGGATAAAGAATTAGAGGCTAGTAAAAACTAATGTAGGGTAGAGATTATGCCTATTATGCTATGCCTAAGAAGTAAACTATAGTATAATTAGGTAGGAAGTGGGGGATATTTATGAATATAGATAATTTAAATGAACAACAAAAAGAAGCAGTGTTAACAACGGAAGGTGCCCTACTTATTTTAGCTGGAGCTGGTTCTGGCAAAACAAGAGTCTTAACTACTAGAGTAGCTTATTTAATTAAAGATAAGCAAATTAGTCCTTACTCTATCTTAGCTATAACTTTTACTAATAAAGCAGCAAAAGAGATGAAAATAAGATTACTTGAATTAATTGGGGATACGGCTAAATCTGTTCAAGTATCAACATTCCATTCTTTTGGTTTAAAGATAGTTAGAGAGAATTGTAATTTATTAGATTATGATCATAACTTTGTTATTCTAGATAGTGATGACACGTTAAGCGTTATTAAAAGGATTTTAAAAGATCTTAATTTAGACTCTAAAATCTATAATCCAACAGCAATTAAAAATAAAATAAGTGGCTGTAAAAATGAACTTATAACTCCAGCGGGTTATGCAGTATTTGCCATTAGTGAATTTGAAAAAGTAGTATTAGAAGTTTATAAAAGATATACTAATATTTTGAAAAGTAATAACTCTTTAGATTTTGATGACTTATTAATACTCCCTTTAGAATTGTTTAAAAAACACCCAGAAGTACTAGAAAAGTATCAGGACCGTTTTAAATATATCCTAATTGATGAGTATCAAGACACCAATGAAGCCCAGTATACTCTATCAAAACTAATCAGTGCTAAATATAAAAACATCTGTGTAGTAGGAGACCCTGACCAGTCTATTTATTCGTGGAGAGGGGCTAACTATAAGAATATTTTAAATTTTGAAAAAGATTATAAAAGTGCTAAGACCATTCTTTTAGAAGAAAATTATCGTTCTACTAAAAATATTCTAGAAGCCGCTAATGATGTTATTAAAAATAATCGAGGAAGAAAAGAAAAGAATCTTTGGAGTAGTAAAGATGAGGGGGATAAGATATTTTATCACCGAGCTTATGATGAAAGAGATGAAGCTTGTTTTATTATAGAAGAAGTAAAAGGTCTACTAGCGAATAATACTAAAGCTGAAGATATTGCAATTCTTTATAGAACTAATGCTCAGTCTCGAATATTAGAAGAAGAATTTTTAAAAGCTAATTTGCCTTTTAGAGTAGTAGGGAGTTTTTACTTCTATTCTAGAAAAGAGATAAAAGACCTAATTGCTTATTTAAGACTTATTCATAATAGTAAAGACAATGTTAGTCTACTTAGAATTATTAATACTCCTAAAAGAGGAATAGGCCTTAAAGCTATTCAAAATATGACAGGATCAGCTGATTTAGCAGGGCTTAGTTTATATGAGGCAATTACATCTGGCAAAGAGTTGGATTTTAAGAAAAATATCGAGGAGTTAAAGCGAGTAAGTGAGAGTATTACTTTAACAGAATTAATAGATAAAGTACTAGATGCATCAGGAATGAGACAAGCATTAGAACAAGAACATACCCTAGATTCAGATATTCGTTTAGAAAACTTAGAAGAGTTTAAGTCTATTACTAAAGCTTTTGAAGAAAGAGAAGGACTTGTTTCATTAGAAGATTTCCTTTTAGAAATAAGCTTAATCAGTGATATAGAAGAATATAAAGAAGATGAAGATAGAGTTAGTTTAATGACAGTTCACTCTGTTAAAGGCCTAGAATTTGACTATGTATTTGTCGTAGGTTTAGAAGAAGGATTATTTCCTCATATTAATTCTCTAATGGATAATAGCCAGTTAGAAGAAGAAAGAAGACTATGCTATGTAGCTATAACTAGGGCTAAGAAAAAGTTATATTTACTTAATGCTAGAAAGAGAATGATTTTTGGACGAGATCAAGTTAATCCAGTTAGTCGCTTTTTAGGAGAAATAAATACTGATTTAATCTTATCTGATACAAGTAATGTTAATGAAAAAGTAACTAGTTTTACTACTAAAGAAGATATGTTTAGAGAAGAACCTATTGATTTTGCTATAGGGGATTATGTTTACCATGATGTATTTGGCTCTGGAAGAGTAGTAGATGTTACTAATTCTATTGTTAGTATTGCTTTTAAGATGCCTCATGGAGTTAAAAAGTTAATGAAAAATCATAAAAGTTTAAAAAAAGTATAGGAGGATTTATGAAAAAAGATAAGACTTTACTAATTATGGCCGCAGGAATGGGCAGTCGTTTTGGAGGTTTAAAGCAAATTGAACCTATTGGACCTAGTGGAGAATTTTTAATTGATTATTCTATCTATGATGCCGTAAAAGCAGGTTTTAATAAAGTTGTTTTTATCATTAAAGAAGAGAACTATAGGGTATTTAAAGATACAATTGGTGTTAGAGTTGAAGATAAAATCAAAGTAGAGTATGTTTATCAGAAATTAGATAGTCTTCCAAAGGGGTATAGTTTACCTGCTGAAAGAGTAAAACCTTGGGGAACATCACATGCTGTTTTAGCGGCTAAAGACCATATAAACGAGCCATTTGTAATTATAAATGCAGATGACTTTTACGGGAGAGATGCTTATTTAGAGGCAGCTAAATTTATTGATAATCAGGATAGGTTAGGAAAAGAAGAATATGCTATGATTAGTTATTTGGTTAAAAATACCTTAACAGCAAATGGCTCTGTTAAAAGAGGAGTATGCTTTTTAGATAATAATTATTTAACTAAAATAGTAGAAAGTAGTATTACTAGAATTAATGGTAGTATCATAGCGGCACCACTTGACTCTTCTGAACCTTTTGCTGTTGAAGAAGATAGTTTAGTTTCTATGAATATGTTTGTCTTTATGCCTAGTATTTTTACCTATATTGAGGAGCACTTCACTGATTTTTTACTAGCTAATAAAGATAATTTAACTACCTGTGAATATTTAATACCAGACACTGTAACTAGTATGATTAATGCCGGGGTTATTTCCTTAAGAGTCATTCCCACTACAGCTGTTTGGCAAGGAGTAACTTATAAAGAAGATAAAGACTTAGTTGTCAAAGAAATAAATAGTCTAGTTCAAAATAATGTTTATCCACTTAATCTGTGGACAAAATAAATAATCAAATTATAAATATATTTTTAAACTAAAAAACGGTATAATATAATTAAGAGAGGGGGGTTCTTAGTATGAATAATTCAATTAAAGAAGTAGAAATAATAAGTAGTGAGAGTATCAGTAGTTCCTTAGTTTTATCTCTTAATAGTAAATTTAAAGCAAAGCATATGAATACCAAAATAAGTCCTGCTAAAAGTTTATATTATATTAAAGATAAGACTTCTCCTGATTCTGAATTAATTGGTTATCTAATTATTAATAGCAGTCTTAATCGCTCGAATTATCAAGTAGAGGGACATATTGTTTATAGGTTAATAGATAAGGCAATAAATCAGGGGTATGAAGAGGCTGTATTAAGAAGCAGTCTAGCTATTTGCCAGGAGTTACAAAAAGAAGAGGTACTAGTGATTGCTAATATGAATAATATTAAAGAATTAGAAGCTATTACTGAGTTTGGCGGAAAACTGGAAAACACTGTTATAACTAAAAAAGGTGATAAGTTAGGCCGGTTTTGGATAGAACAAACACTAGTTACTAATAAGGTTAAACAGAAATAAAGGTGATAAGTATGGATAAAGAAAGAATGTATGAACTAATTACTATTTTAAATAAGGCTAATTATGCTTATCATGTTTTAGATAATCCTAGCATTACAGATCAAGAGTTTGATAAATATTTAAGAGAATTAATTACCCTAGAAACTCTTCATCCTGATTGGGTTGTAGCAGATTCTCCAACTAGAAGTGTTGGGGGAGAAGTAATAGAGTCTTTTAAAAAAGTTAATCATACGATTCCTATGTTATCTTTATCTAATGTCTTTAACGAAGATGAGATAATTGAATTTGACTCTCGTATAAAAAAAGAAGGAATTACTCCCCAATATGTTTGTGAACTTAAAATAGATGGATTATCTGTTTCCCTAAAATATCAGCAAGGAAAATTTATAAGTGCTGCAACTAGAGGAGATGGAACCACTGGTGAAGATATTACTCATAATGTTAAAACTATTAAAACAGTACCCATGACTTTAACTAAAGCTATTGATATAGAAGTTCGGGGAGAAATATATATGAGCAAAAAAACTCTTTTAGAGTTAAACAAAAAAAGGGAAGCGGCAGGTATTCCTCTTCTTCAAAATGCTCGGAATGCGGCAGCAGGCTCAATTAGACAATTAGATTCCAAAGTGGCTGCTTCTCGTAATTTAGATTGTTTTATTTATCATTTGCCTAATCCTGAAGATTATAAAATAGAGTATCACCAAGAGGCTTTAGACTTTATGGAAAATTTAGGCTTTAAGGTGAATAGTAAAGCTAATAGATTAGTTACAGATATTAATGGTATTTTAGAATTTATTAATTACTATACCAAGGAAAGAGCTAATTTATCTTATGATATTGATGGGGTAGTAATTAAAACTAATTCCATTAAAGAACAAAAGCAATTAGGGTTTACCGCTAAATCACCTAAGTGGGCAACTGCCTATAAGTTCCCAGCTTTAGAAGTACTAACTAAACTAACTGATATTACCTTTACAGTTGGTAGAACAGGACAAATTACTCCAAATGCAGTTTTAGAACCTGTTATAGTAGCAGGATCTACTATTGCTAGAGCTACCTTGCATAATGAAGATTATGTTGTTTCTAAAGACTTAAAACTAGGGGACATTGTCTCTATTAGAAAAGCAGGAGATGTTATACCAGAAGTAGTAAGCGCGAAAAAAGAAAGAAGAACAGGGGCAGAACTACCTTTTAAAATGATTACCAAGTGTCCTATTTGTCATGAACTAATTTCTAAAAAACCGGGATTAGTTGATTACTTTTGTCTTAATCCATTTTGTCCGGCTAGACATATTGAAGGATTAATTCATTTTACTAGTCGCCATGCCATGAATATTGAAGGACTGGGTGAAAGAATTATTGAAGACTTCTTTAACCTGAAATTCATTTTGACATTTTCAGATATTTATCATCTAGCAGAACATCGTGATAGTCTAATTGAATTAGAAGGTTATGGAAATAAAAGCATTGATAATTTACTTAAAGCAATAGAAATCAGTAAAAATAGTTCTTTAGAGAGATTAATATTTGGACTAGGTATTCCTAGTGTTGGTGAAAAAACTGCCAAAATATTAGCAATAAAATATCAAAAACTAGAAACAATTATTAAAACAACGGAAGAAGAATTCAAAGAAATACCAGATATAGGACCCATAGTAGCCGAAGGCCTAAAGACTTATTTTACTAATCCCACTAATTTAAAAGAATTAAATACCTTAATGGAGCTAGGTATAAATACTACTTACCTAGGACCTAAAGTACAAGTTAATCCTAATTTTAATAATAAAACCTTTGTTATAACAGGGACCATTGATTCTATTAGTCGAACAGATTTAGAAACAAAAATAGAACTACTAGGGGGTAAAACTTCTTCTACTGTTAGTAAAAATACTAGCGTTGTCATAGTAGGTTCTACCCCTGGTAGTAAGTATAATAAAGCTATAGAATTAAATATTCCTATCTGGACTGAAACTGATGTATTAACCTATTTAAATTCATCATTTTAACTTAATGCTTTTTCTAAGGAATTATACTATTCCTTTTCTTTTTTTTGTTAATTATTTCTTTTTCCTAACAAATTATAATGTCATAATACCCTATAATCTGTTATAATAATAAAGAGATTTAGATATATATTGTCTAATTGGAGGTACCTATGAACGATAGATTAACTATTACAGAAGTAGAGAAAGTTGCTAAACTTGCAAGAATTAAAATAATGGATTCAGAAATGGAAAAGTATCAAATAGAATTAAAACAATTATTTGATAATATTGAACAAATAAAGGATGTTGAAACAAATACGAATAATTTGTTAGTAACTCCAGTATCCCATCAAAGTGAGATGAGTAATGATATAGAAACAGATATGGTTACTTTTACTGAGATAAAAAGTAATATCCCTCATACCAAGGGAAATTTTATAGAAGTGCCGGTGATGATTAATGAGTAAGTATTTAGATTTGAGTTTGACTGAATTACATGAATTATTAAAGACTAAGCAAGTTACGCCTTTAATGTTAGTAGAAGAGGCTTTTAGTCGAATAGAAGCTAGTAAAGAGTTAAATGCTTTTATTACTTTAGATAAAGATAAAGCTCTAGAAGTAGCATCTTCTTTAGAAAGTATGGAAGTAGATAATTTATTATTTGGGATTCCTATTGCTATAAAAGATAATATTGTAACGAGTAATTTAAGGACCACTTGTGCATCTAAGATGTTAGAGAACTTTATACCTATCTATGATGCAACGGTTATTAAAAAATTAAAAGATCGTCATATGATTATTATAGGTAAAACTAATATGGATGAGTTTGCTATGGGTTCTACTACTGAAAGTAGTTATTTTAAGCCAACTCTTAATCCTTATGATAAAACTAGAGTTCCTGGAGGTTCATCAGGAGGTAGTGCTGCTGCTGTAGGAGCTAATTTAGTACCTTTTGCTTTAGGTAGTGATACTGGAGGAAGTATTAGGCAACCTGCTGCTTATTGTGGCTTAGTGGGTATGAAACCTACATATGGTAGGGTATCACGCTATGGCTTAGTAGCATTTGCTTCTAGTTTAGATCAAATTGGTCCTATGAGTAGAAATGTCTATGAAAATGCTGTATTATTAAATGCCCTAGCAGGAAGAGATACCAAAGATTTAACTAGTTCTAGTTTAGAAGTAGAAGATTATACGAGGTTAATAGGAACAGATGTTAGTCATTTAAAAGTAGCAATTCCTAAATACTTCATGAGTGATATTGTCAGTAGTGAAGTTAAAGAACAGATTAATAAAGTTATAGATATTCTAAAAAATGAGGGTATAGTTGTTGACTATATTGATTTACTCCATCTAAATAAAGCAGTAACTCTTTATCAAATTATAGCATCTGGAGAAGCTAGTAGTAATTTAGCTCGCTTTGATGGAATAAGATATGGCTATAGTACCCTTAACCCTACTGATTTAGATGAATTATATACAAGTACTAGATCATCTGGATTTGGTCCTGAAGTAAAAAGAAGAATTATGGTAGGTAGTTATATTTTAAGTGGAGATAATGCTACTACTTATTATAATAAAGCTTTAGCTATTAGAAGTGAAATGACTTCCTCTTTTAAAGAAGCATTTAAAAGCTATGATTTAATAATTGGACCTACTACAACGACAACAGCAGGGCACCTAAATGAAGGAATAACTGATCCATTAAAAGCCTTTTTAGATGATGTTCTAGCTATTCCTGTTAATATGGCTGGCTTACCAGGAATGAATATTCCTATTGGCTTTAATCAAGATCATTTACCAGTAGGAATGCAGTTAATAGCAAATAGTTATGAAGAAGCTAAAATATATCAGTTAGCCTCTTTCTTAGAAAAAAAGTTAAATATTATTACACCAGGAGGTGAGTAGTGTGGATTATAAAACAACAGTAGGAATAGAAGTTCACTGTGAACTTAAAACAAAGACTAAAATGTTTTCTAGAGCCTTAAATGGATATGGTACAACTGCTAATAGTAATATAACTCTAGTTGATTTAGCCTATCCAGGTACTTTACCTACCGTTAATAAACAAGCTGTATCACTGGCTTTAAGAGCAGCTTTAGTTTTAAATTGTACTATTAATAAAGAAGTATCTTTTGATAGAAAAAACTATTTTTATCCAGATCTATCAAAGGGTTATCAAATTACTCAAGCTAGGAACCCTATTGGAATAAACGGGTATATTTTAATACCCGGAGAGTTAGGACCTAAGAAGATTAGAATACATGATATTCATATTGAAGAAGATACTGCTAAAAGTGTTCATACAGGGGCTTCTTCTATTTTAGACTTTAATAGAGCCGGAGTTCCTTTAATAGAAATAGTAACAGAACCAGATATGCATTCTAAAGAAGATGCTATTAACTATGTTGAAAAGCTAAGAGAATTGTTACTATATGCTGATATTTCAGATTGTAAAATAGAAGAAGGCAGTATGAGATGTGATGTTAATGTCTCAATTAGTAAAACTGAAGTACTAGGAACAAGAGCTGAAATTAAAAATATTGGTTCTATTTCCAGTGTTGGTTTAGCAGTTACAAATGAAACTATTAGACAAGCTGCTTTATATGAAAAAGGGGAAGTTCTAAAAGAAGAAACTCGGAGATTTGATGATCATACCAATCAGACTATTTTAATGAGAGTTAAAGAAACTGGTAATGACTATCGGTACTTCCCAGAACCAGATATTCCAGCTTTTATCTTAACTGATGAAGATATAGAACTAGCTCTTAGTAATATTCCGGTTTTACCTAATATTAGAAGAGAACAGTATAAACTAGCAGGAATGAGTGATATTAATAGTAATAAATTAATTCAAAATAGAAGTTTAAGTGACTTTTTATTAGAAGTAACAGAACTTGATAGTAGTACTAATTTAGTATACGCTAGTAATATTCTACTAGGGGATGTTTCAGCTTACTTAAATAAAAACTTAATTAGTATTAAAGACACTAAGTTAAGTCCTAGTAAGTTAATAAAGATAATTAATTTACTAGAAACTAAAAAGATAACGAATGCTATTTTAAAAGAAATACTAGTAGATCTTTTAGAAACTGATAATTCAGTAGATGATCTAATTAAGACTCATGGAATAGTACAAATCAGTAATGAAGATTTAACTAATATCATAACTAATATTATTAAAAATAATGCTAGTAGTGTTAATGACTATAAAAATGGTAATGAGAGAGCTCTTAAATACTTGATAGGAATTATTATGAAAGAGACTAAAGGAGGAGCTAATCCCCTAATAGCCAGTGAAATATTAATTAACTTATTAAAGCAGTAGTCAGTTGCACAATTAAGAAACATATTGTATAATTAGTCTACCATAAAGGAGTGAATTAAATGAAATTTATACATAAAAATAAGGCCACGATAATAGTAATTATTATCTTTATTATTTTTGTTATTCTAGGTGCTGGTGTTTATAATTTACTAGTTCCTAATTCTGGTAAAGCTATATATGGAAATAGATTAGAAGGAAAAGAAAAAGTGAAAATAGGTTCAGAGACTTATACTGCAGTAACAGATAGACTTAAAAAAGAGCCTGCTGTTTCATCAGCAACAACTGATGAAAGAGGCCGCTTAGTTAATATTTTAATTACAGTTAAAGGAGATACAGCAAGTGCTGTAGCAAAAGCTTTAGCAACAGGAGCTCTAGAACCTTTCAGTAATGAGGCCAAAGCTTATTTCGATTTTCAAATAATTATTTCCACATCAGATGATAAAAATAAGTCTTACCCAATATTTGCCTATAAACATCATACTAGTAATGATATTGTTTGGACTAAAGATAGGATGAGTAAATAATGAAGAAGAAATTAATTATCATAATCCCTATAATAGTAGCAGTACTAACATTTATAGGTGTATTTTACTATTTTAACCTAGAAGATAAAGAAACTAGTTTAACAGTTTTAGAAAAAAGATGGATAGAACAAAATAATTCTACAAAAGTAAACATTGAAGTTATTAATGATTTACCTTTATATGGCATGAATGGTAATGGAACTATGTTCCAGTTCTTAACTGATTTTGAAAGTGCAACCGGACTAGAATTTAATAAACTTCCTTACTCTAAAACGGGGGCTACTACTAGTAAAGGATATCGTTTTAGAATCTTAAATAATGATGAGATGCTAGGTAATAAGGATTTACTAATAGGAGAAGATGAATATATTGCAATTAGTAAAGACAAAATAAAACTAAATAAAATAAGTGACTTTAAAAATAAAAAAATTGGGGTTATAACCCATGATGTAGGAGAATTAACCTACTTATTAAAAACGGGAACTAATCTTACTTTTCAGGCTTTTGATACAATTGAAGAAATGTCTAAATCCCTAGATAATAAGACAATTGATATGATTATTATCCCTAAGATTATGTACCTAGATAAAACTATTAATACCGATAATTATTTTATTAACTACTGTTTTACAGAAATAAGTAAAAAGATTGTGTTAACCATTAGTGATGAAGATACTAAATTAAATGAGATAATGACTAAATACTTTGAAAAATGGAAAAAGAGTAACTATGTTAATACTTATAACAAAGCTTATTTAAATTACTATGTTGCAGAAAATAAACTAAATGATAAGACCAAAGCAGATTTAGTTTCTAAAAACTACATTTATGGTTATGTAGAAAATGCTCCATATGAAGTTACTATTGATAAACACGTTATGGGAGTAGCGGGAGAATATGTAGAGAGAATGGGCCGTTTAACCGGTATAGACTTTACTTATAAAAAGTATAAAAATATGGAAGACCTAAAGAATGCTATTTCTAAAGGAGAAGTAGATCTTTACTTTAACTATGATAATTCTAATAATACTAATTATAAAGCTACAATCTCACCCTTTATAGAAAAATATGTTGTTTTATCTAAACTAGAAAATAGTCAAGTAATTAGTTCCTTTGAATCATTAAAAAACAAAAAAGTAAATATGATTAAAAACAATGCTTTATTTAGCTATTTTAAAGATAATAGCAGAGCTAGTATCGAAGAATATACATCCTTAGATAAAATTACAGATAACGATAATATAATTATTGTTGATAAAGAAATATATGATTACTATAAAAATAATAAATTTGTAGATTATGAAGTTCTTTATGAAGATTATATGACTAATGACTATACATTTAATGTAAAAAATGATCAAGATAATTTCTATAAATTATTTAACCATATTATTAATACTAATTCATATTATAGATACCGTAATGCAGGACTTAATAGTTTAAATATTTCAGCTTTAGAAAGAACAACCTTTGAAGAATTATATTTAATTGTTTTAGGAGCTGTATTATTACCAGTTTTAATTCTATTAGCTTTATATTTATACTTTAAAAAGAAAAAACAAGTTAAAAAAGTTAAAAAAGAAGATAGAAGAAAATATTCTGATATGTTAACTTCTCTAAAAAATCGTAACTACTTAAATTTAAAAATGGCATCTTGGGATGAAAGCGAAATATATCCACAATCTATTATTGTTATTGATTTAAATAATATTAAATATGTTAATGATAACTATGGACATGAAGCTGGAGATGACCTAATTGTTAAAGCAGCAGGGATATTAGTTAATGCCCAATTAGAAAACAGTGAGATTATTAGAACTGATGGAAATGAATTTCTAATTTACCTAGTAGGTTATAGTGAGAGTCAGACTGCAACTTATACTAAAAAATTAGGAAAAGAGTTAAAAGAACTTCCTCATGGATTTGGGGCAGCCTTAGGATTCAGTATGATTACAGATGATATTAAAATGATTGATGATGCAATAAATGAAGCTACTATAGCAATGAGAATTAATAAAGAAGAAAATAAATAAAAGAGGCGATTACCTTGAAGACAAGATTAAAATCATTCTTAATGCGTTTATATAGAAATATATGTAGACCTGAAATGAGAATTTTGCCAGGGCAATTAGCCTTTTTCTTTGTCTTATCACTAATACCTTTAATAGCATTAATTGGGGCTATTGCAGGACAGTTTTCCATTTCTACTGAGGCTATAGAACAAGCTTTACAAAACTCAGTACCTAAAGAAGTAATAGCGTTAATATTCCCAGTAGTAGCAAATAAAAGTATAGGAGTTAATATGATTATCTTCTATATATCAGCATTTATCTTAGCTTCTAATGGAACTCATTCTATGATAATAGCGTCTAATAGCTTATATAAAGTAGCTGATAAAGATTATATTAGTAGAAGAATTAAAGCTATAGTTATGACTATTATCTTAGTACTGCTATTAGTCTTTGTCTTAATAGTACCAGCTTTTGGTAATACTATTATAAGTTTTATAACAAGTATAGTTAAAGATACTAGACTAATTAATGCCTTAAATATCTTTTATCAAATAGCTAAATATCCCTTGTCTCTAGTCTTAATATTTTTTAATATAAAACTATTATATACGATGGCACCAGATACTGATATAAGAAGTAGAGATACTACCTATGGAGCTATATTTACAACAGTAGGATGGATTATCTCCACTGAAGTATATTCTCTATATGCTAATCAGTTTGCAAAGTATAATCTCTTTTATGGAGGTATTTCTAATATTCTAATTCTTATGTTATGGGTCTATATATTAGCATATATCTTTGTATTAGGAATGGCTCTTAATACTAGTGGAGAGAGTAAAGACAAAATTAACTTATAGTTAATCAAAATAATAGGATAGAGCTTGTAAAAATAGTTAGAACTTGATAAAATAATATTACAAGGTAGGGAGTAAAGAATATGGAAAAGAAAATAAGTAACAAGAGTAAGATCATTATGTCAGTA
>JAVWCU010000013.1:0-20850 GCA_036648855.1 Bacilli bacterium | reverse complement strand
AAGTTTTTCTCTTTATATTATTCCGGTTAATAGCTTGGGTCTTTTGCTGCTGCTTTAGCACATTAATTATGTCGAAGATATATTTGTATAAAAAAAGACTTAATAAACTATTATAGTAGTAGAGGTGGAAGACATGAATTTAGTTCCAATTGTTGTTGAAAAAGAAAGTAATGGAGAAAGAAGTTATGATATATTTTCCAGATTATTAAAAAATCGAATTATTATTTTAAGTGGGGAAATTAATGATGATAATTCTAATTTAATAGTAGCCCAGTTATTATATTTAGATTCTATTAATCATGATGATATAAGTATTTATATTAATTCACCAGGCGGTGTTATCACTTCTGGAATGGCTATTTATGATACTATGAATTTTGTAGAAAGTGATATTTCCACTATTTGTATAGGTATGGCTGCTAGTATGGGAGCTTTCTTACTGTCCTGTGGTACTAAAGGGAAAAGATATGCCCTACCGAATGCTGAAGTCATGATACATCAACCACTTGGAGGGGCACAAGGTCAGGCTACTGAAATTAAAATAGCGGCTGAACATATATTAAAAATGAAGGGGAAACTCAACCGAATACTAGCGTTAAATACAGGAAAGAATATAAAAGATATAGAAGTAGATACTGATAGAGATCATTACTTAGATGCTGAAGAGGCTTTAAATTATGGATTAGTTGATAAGATAATAAAAAAAGGGTAAAAATTTATCCTTTTTCTTCTATTTTAGAGGCCAGTTCTTTAATTTTTCTGAATCGATGATTTAGTCCTGATTTAGTAATTGGTTTACCTGTTTCAAGTGTAATTATTTCACTTAATTCTTGTAGAGAAGAATCCGGATACTTTAAGCGATAATTAATAACTTCTTTAGTTTTATCATCTAGAAATTCAAGCCCAATATCCTTAGTTATAATTTGAATATCTGCTATTTGCTTAGTAGCTGTCTCAACAGCTTTATCCATATTAGCCTGTTCACAATTATTTAAACGATTAGTCATATTCATATGATCTCTATAAATACGAATATCTTCAAAATATAAAACGGCATTATTAGCATTAATTATTCTTAAGAAATCACTTATTTTTTCAGCTTCTTTTATATATAACATATAACCTTTTTCTCGATTTAAAATTTTACTATTTAGATCGAAGTTAGTTAATAATTCTTGATTAAATTCAGCTTCTTCTATGGTATCTATTAAAAATTCTAAATGATATCTTGAGGTTTTAGGGTCATTAACACTGCCTTTTGCTAAGAATAGGCCTCTAAGATAGGCTCTTTGATCTTCAAGAGTTTCTACCAAGTATTCACTAGGCTCTAGTAAATAAAAACCTCGCTCATTAATGATTGCTAAATCTTCTAAAATCATTTTTACTTTTTCATTTATTGTTAAAAAATATAAATGATTTTTAGCAAAATTACTATTCTTTTTCCTGGTAATTTGGACAATAACTTGATATAAATTCTTTATTTCAACAAAAATTCTTTTAGCAACAGATGGATTTTCTGTTATCAATTCAATATGGTCTTCGGTATAAACTGCATTATTTCTAAAGAAGGCCGATAATTCAGCTAATAATTCAGAATTAGTTACCTCAAGTTTGGTTACTTCATCTTTTATATTGGTAGAAAAAGACATTATTCCACCTACTTTCTATAATTGTTGTCGATAATAAGAATATTTTTAAAAAATAAAGGGTACAAATGAAGCAGTTATTATAACCCCTACTAGGAAAATAATAGCTAGCATTAAATCTAATTTTAGATTACGAAGCTCTTTTTCATTTTCCTTATTAACGGTTTTTTTACTCTTTAAAAATAAAATTAAAAATGATAAACCAAATAATGACATAAGAATGCATAAGATAATTAATATATATTTTAATAACATAGTTTTTTCTCCTTTTTTATCTATTAATAATAGTGGTAGCTGCTACTGCACCATCTGCGGTAGCGGTTACTATTTGATATAAAATCTTTTTAGTTACATCTCCACAAGCAAAAATATTTTTAACTTTTGTTTCTTGATTTTCTGTAACTAAAATGTAACCATCTTTATCTAGAATATCTAGATTAGTAATAAAGTCTGTATTGGGAACTTGTCCTATATAAATAAAACAGCCTTCTATCATTACTTTTTCTTTGGTTTTAGTAAGTAAGTTTTTAACTTCTAGTCCCTCTAACTTATTGTTCTTTTCTAAAAAAGTTTCAACAGAAGAACTATATAAGTAGCGAATATTATTGTGCTCTTTCAGTCTAATAACTAAGTTATTATCGGCAGTAAACTGCTCTTTCCTATGTATAATAGTTACACTACTACATATATTAGATAGATAAAGTGATTCTTCTATAGCACTGTTACCTCCACCAATTACGGCTACATCTTTACCTTTATAAAGTGGTCCATCACAAATAGCACACCAACTGATTCCACGATTAGTAAGTTCATTTTCACCAGGCAGTCCTAATTTACGAGGACTACGGCCCGTTGCAATAATTACATACTCACAAGTAATCTCTTTATCTTTAGTTATGACTGTTTTATAACTAGTATTATCTACTATATTAATAACCTCTCCATACTGATAGGTTACTCCTAGTGAATTTAGTTGTTCTAACATAGACATAGCAAGTTCAGGACCTGTAATATGAGTAATTCCTGGATAATTATCAATAGTCCAAGTTTTGTTTATTTGTCCTCCTGGAGCTGCACTATCTAAAAGAATGGAATCAATACTAGCTCTTTTTAAATATAAGGCTGCGGTCATTCCTGCTACGCCTGTTCCTATAATTACAACTTTAGAATCTAATTTCATCAGAACTAGCCTCCTTATAGAGATTATCAAAACGAGAACCGCCTTTTTTAGCAAATATAAATAATAAAAGACCAACTATAAATAGGAGAACTGACACTAATTGAGCTATTCTAATAGGTCCTAACATCAAACTGTCTGTTCTCATGCCTTCAATAAAAAAGCGTCCAAAAGAATACCACATTAAGTAAAATCCAGTTAATTGACCAGTTTTGATATACTTATATTTTCTAAGCATTAATATGGCAATAAACCCAATAAAATTCCAAACTGATTCATATAAAAAGGTAGGTTGTCTATAAACTCCATCTATTTTCATACCTTCAATTATATAATTAGGCAGTCCTAGTTTCTCTAGTGCAAGTTTACTTGTTATTCCACCAAATGCCTCTTGATTAAAAAAATTACCCCAACGCCCAATAGCTTGTCCAATTAGTAAACCTGGAACTGTAATATCTAATATTTTCATAGTATTAGTTTTATATTTTTTAGTATAGAAAACCATCCAAATAAATCCCGCAATTATACCACCATGGATAGCTAGTCCACCATTCCATATTTCTAATATCTCTAAGGGATACTTTAAGTAATAATCTAAATTGAAAGCTACAAAATACAATCTAGCTCCAATAAGTCCAAATATCAAGCCATAAAATAGTAAATTAATAACAAATTCTTCATTAATATTTTGCTTTTTAATCTCTCTATATATAACTAGACAGCCTACAAACATAGCAATAATTATAAAAATAGAGTACCAATATATTTGAATAAAGCCAAGATCTAGTGCAATTCTATTCATGAAAATACAGCCTCCTTACTAATGGTTTGATTATTAAACCCTCCATAATAGTATTCATTATAGAGATTAATATAGCAATAAATAATGCTATAACAATATTATTTAGTTCAAAATGACTTCCTAAAATCCAATCTGTAAGTTTTAAAATAAACAGATTAATAAAAGGATAAAATAGGCCTAAAGTAATACCTGTTATAGGTAAGGTTAAAGAGAAGAGAATGGGTTTAATAGTTTTATTTAAAATATAAATAATAATAACGGCAAATAATCCATATATGCCATAATAACTATTATCTAAGTAGAAGGACTTAAAAAGATAAGCAATGGAAATTAAAACTAGAGCATAACCTAGCATATATAAAAACCACTCTAATACTTTAAAATAAAGAGGTTCTTTTATTGTTTCTAAATTTCTGCTCATATTTTCTCCTATAATAGCTTTTTTAGGAATTCTCCGGTATAAGAGGCCTTAACCTTACTTATATCTTCAGGTGTTCCAGTTGCTACAATACTGCCTCCTCCATCTCCACCCTCTGGGCCAAGATCGATTAAATAATCAGCTACTTTAATAACATCTAAGTTGTGTTCAATTATGATTACTGTGTCTTTATTATCTACTATTTTTTCAAATATTGCAAGTAGTCTTTTGATGTCTGATGCATGTAAACCTGTCGTAGGTTCATCAAGAATAAATAAGGCTTTCCCTGTTGGTTTTCTCTGTAACTCTTTGGCAAGTTTTACTCTTCCTGCTTCCCCACCTGATAAGGTAGTAGCACTTTGACCAAGCTTAATATATCCTATTCCAACATCCTCTAAAACTTGTAATTTATTTTTAACTCGTGGTACATTTTCAAAAAATTTTAGAGCTTCTGTTACTCGCATATCTAAAACATCCGCTATGTTTTTACCTTTATATTTAATAGATAGAGTTTCAAAATTATACCTAGTACCATGACATACTTCACAAGGAATATACACATCTGGTAAGAAGTGCATTTCTATTTTTTTTACACCATCTCCACGGCAAGCTTCACATCTACCACCCTTAACATTAAAAGAAAATCTATTTTTTCCGTAGCCTAATATTTTTGCTTCTTTAGTATTAGTAAATAAATCTCTTATTTCATCAAATACTCCTGTATAAGTAGCGGGATTACTTCTAGGAGTTCTCCCTATGGGATTTTGAGATATTTCTACTACTTTATCTATATTTTCTAACCCTTTTATAGTTTTAAATTTACCTGGTTTATCTTTTGTTTTATAGAGACTAGCTTGTGCTGCCTTAGCAAGTATTTCATTAACTAAACTACTTTTCCCAGAACCTGATACACCAGTTACACAAGTAAAGGTACCCAGTGGAAATTTTACATTAATATTTTTAAGGTTATTAGCTTCTGCTCCTTTTATTTCAATAAATTTCCCACTTCCTTTACGCCTCTTAGTAGGAATAGGAATGCTCTCTTTACCTGATAAATATCTTCCGGTAATACTGTTTTCATTTTGCATTACTTCATCAGGTGTCCCTGCCGCTACTATATAGCCCCCATCGTCCCCTGCTCCAGGACCTACATCAACTAAATAATCACTAGCTAACATGGTATCACTATCATGCTCAACAACTATTAAAGTATTGCCTAAATCGCGCATTTCTAAAAGAGAATTTATTAATTTCTGATTGTCTCTTTGATGAAGACCGATACTTGGTTCATCAAGTACATATAAAACACCTGTTAATTTTGAACCTATTTGAGTAGCTAAACGAATCCTTTGAGCCTCTCCTCCTGATAAAGTCCCGGAAGCTCTGCTTAATGTTAAATACTCTAAACCAACATTAACGAGAAAATCTAATCTGGACTGAATTTCTTTTATTAATAACTTTGCTATACCAGCCTTTTCACTGCTTAGATGAAGATCCTTAAAAAATAAAACCAACTCTTTAATACTAAGACAAGTTACTTCATAGATATTTTTGTTATTAATTAAAACAGCTAAAACATTATCTTGTAATCGACTTCCATGACAAGTTTCACAAGTATGTTCTACCATGTAGTTTTCTAGCCATTCTCTAATCCATTCAGAAGAAGTTTCCATATATCGTCTTTCTAAATTAGTAATGATTCCTTCATAATAATCTGTAGAGTTAAAAGTATTGCCACTTTTAGAATTGTATTTGAAATGAATTTGTTCATCACTACCATACAAAATAATTTCCTTTTCTTTTGCTGTATATTTAGAAAATTTCTTGGATAAATCAATATTATAGTGCTTAGCGACTGCTTCTAATTTTTTATAATATATACCATCCTGATCATCACTTAAAGTCAGAATAGCACCATCTGCAATGGATTTATTCTTATCAGGTATTACTAAATCTGGGTCAATTGTCAGTTTAATTCCTAAACCTTTACAGTCTGGGCAAGACCCAAACGGGGCATTAAAACTGAATAAGCGAGGTTCTAGTTCAGGTAAAGAAAAATCACAGTATGGACAAGCAAAAGCTTCAGAGAAAAGAAGCTCTTTTTCCCCTACAACTTCTATAATTACTTTACCATGTGCTAGTTTTGTTGCAGTTTCTACAGATTCATAAAGACGGCTTCTGCTATTTGGATTTAAAACTATTCTATCTATAATTACATCTATATTATCTTTTTTGTTTTTTTCTAAAGTTATATCTTCACTTAAATCACGGGTATCTCCATTAATTCTAGCTCTAACAAACCCCTCTTTTCTTAAACTATCTAGTACCTCTTTATGAGTGCCTTTTTCACCATGGACAACAGGGGACATAACTACAATTTTAGTTCCCTCTTTAAAGTCTAAAATTCTATTTACTATTTCTTCTACACTCTGAGATGTAATAGCTTCATGATGAACAGGGCAATAAGGAGTTCCTACTCTGGCAAATAACAGTCTTAAATAATCATATATTTCCGTAACTGTTCCAACTGTTGATCTAGGATTTTTACTAGTAGTTTTTTGATCTATACTAATAGCTGGTGATAAACCTTCAATAGAGTCAACATCAGGTTTTTCACTACCTCCTAAAAACTGCCTAGCATATGCTGATAGGCTTTCGACATATCTTCTTTGTCCTTCTGCATATATAGTATCAAATGCTAAACTACTCTTGCCTGAGCCAGAGACACCAGTCATAACAATTAGTTTATTTTTAGGGAGCTCTAAGTCAATATTTTTAAGATTATTCTCTCTTGCACCTTTAATTATAATTTTATCCATGTGTATAACACCACCTGTTCTTTATTATACCAAAATTTTTGGTTTTTAGTATTTTAATTTTAATATTGATATATTATTCTATAGTGATTATTTAGATAGCCCTTCTATAGAAAGAATAGTAACCTGTATGCATAAGAAAAAGCACTACCTGTGCTTAACTAATTTTTTTAACTTTTTCAAAGGGATGCTCATTATTAACATAATTATTACTGTTTGTTAAACTTGCTTCAGATGTATAATTATTTGTTACTGATTTTATCTTTTGTAAAACACTACTAGCCTTAGTAACTTTCTGATGATTATTCTTGTTCTTTATCACTTGAGCTAATTGATTAGTTGTTAATATTTTAGCTCTTTTAGGTAAAGATTCCATCTGTTCAATATGATAATAACCTGGTTTGTTAACAATAGGTAAATAGTCAATACTATCTGTTAGTAGATCTTTTTTTAATTTAAAAGCCCAATACTCTTCTACCATAGAATCTTCTACTAATCTTTTGACTAATCCTATTCTAATGCTTTGAGCAGTATATATACTAAATTTATTTAACATATCTTTTTCCCCCTAAAAGAAGTACTAAACTATTACTTCTAATAATGTTCTATATTATAGCATATATAGTGGTTTTTGTCTATTGTTTTTCAATAGTTATAAATCAAATCTATTCCTAAATGTACAGTTTTTACATAACTCTTCTGTAACTTTTCTATTTTTAAACCCCGTTACTAAATCTGTATATCTTTTAGCTTCAAGAATATCTTTAAAATTAGTTTGAAAAATGTTACCAAGAGGAATTTGGCCTTCCCCATCTAAGCAGCAGGGCACTACTGTACCATCTGATAATATGCCAACATGGGTTTTACCTCCCAAGCAATATCCATTACTACTCTCAATATCAGAAACCTGTTCCTCTGGCCACTCAAATAAATCGGCTTTATTAACATAAAGGTTATCAAGTAGATGAATGTTTTTCTCTTTTTTAATTTTGTCCACTAATAAAGTGGATAAATTATAATATTTTTGAAGTTTATCCACTATTTCTGTTGATTTTAAATCTAGAGTTAAGTTTTTTAAAACCCAAAATCTATAAACCACTGAAATACTTTTTGGCAAGGTACTTACAGTTTCAAAAATTTCAGATAAATAATCTCTTTTATTATTCTCTGAATGTAAAGAAATATTTATTTGTCTAATACAGTCTGCTCTTTTTAAAATACTTCCCTTTTCCTTTAATAATGTCCCATTAGTGGTAATATTTACTTTTATTAAAGCTTTACTACATATATCTAAGATTTCCCCAAGTTGAGAATGAAGAAGAGGTTCCCCCTTAATATGCAAATAAATATAATCTGTATATGGTTTAATTTGATTTATAATATGTTGAAATTCTATTGGAGATATTTCTCTCTTTTTTCTACTACTTTTACTACAAAATGAGCATTTTAGATTACAAGAATTAGTTATTTCCACATATATTTTTTTAAATTTTGCCATTCTTACTCCTCTTCTATTTTCATTTCAAACAAAATATCTCTTAATTCCATAGCTCTTTCAAAATCTAAGTTTTTAGCAGCTAAGCGCATTTCTTCTTCAACTTTTTCCATCGTTTGATGTAATTCCTTTTTAGAGACTTTTTTATGCTTTTGTACTTTTGTATCATCTATATTACTAATTAAATCTCTAATATCTTTATTTATAGTTGTAGGGGTAATATTATTAATCAAGTTATATTTTTCTTGGATACTTCTTCTTCTAGCTGTCTCAGAAATAGCATAGTTCATGCTATCTGTCATTTTATCAGCATAAAGAATACATTTTCCACTAGAGTTACGAGCACATCTTCCTATAGTCTGAATAAGACTTCGGGCACTTCTTAAGAATCCTTCTTTATCGGCATCTAGTATGGCAATTAGACTGACTTCAGGAATATCTATGCCCTCTCTTAATAGGTTAATACCGACAATGCAATCATATTTACCCAATCTTAAATCTCTAATAATACGCATTCTTTCCAAGGTTTTAACTTCACTATGTAAATATGCTACTTTAATATCTAGTCCTTGTAAGTAATTAGTTAATTCCTCTGCCATTCTAATTGTTAGAGTAGTAATTAATGTTCTCTCGCTTCGACTAATTCTATCTTTTATTTCCCCTAACAAGTCATCAATTTGTCCTTCGCTCTTTCGAACTTCAATAAGTGGATCTAGTAAACCTGTAGGCCTAATTATTTGTTCAATATATTTATTATTAGTTTTTTCTAATTCATAGTCTCCTGGTGTTGCAGAGACAAAAATAACTTGGTTAATTTTTTGTTCAAATTCATCAAACTTTAAAGGTCTATTATCTAGAGCACTAGGAAGTCTAAAACCATAATCAACTAAGTTCATTTTACGAGCTCTATCTCCATTGTACATTCCTCTAATTTGGGGAATAGTGGCATGAGATTCATCTATAATTAAAAGAAAATCTTTAGGAAAAAAGTCCATTAGGACTGTAGGTGTTTCTCCAGTAGTACGCCCTGCCATATGTCTAGAGTAGTTCTCTACTCCATGACAGAATCCTGTTTCTTCGAGCATCTCTATATCATAATGAACTCTTTGTTCTAGGCGTTCTGCCTCTAATAACTTATTTGCTTCTTTTAGTTCTCTTAACCTGTCTTCAGCTTCAGCTTTAATACTAACAATAGCTTTTTTTAATTTTTCATCACTCGTAACAAAGTGGCTAGCAGGAAATAAACTGATACTTTTTTTATTTGTTAATACTCCTCCTGATAAAGTATCTATTTCACTAATACGATCTATTTCATCTCCAAAGAACTCTATTCTAAGACCTTTAGTTCGCTGATATGTAGGAATTATTTCTAAAACATCTCCTCGGACTCTAAAAGTACCTCTTTTAAAATCAAAGTCATTTCTTTCATAAAGCATTTCTACTAATTTAGTTAAAACCGTATTCCTTTCTATCTTATCTCCCACTGAAAGGGTTAACATCTTATTCCGATATTCTTCTACTTCTCCTATACCATAGATACAAGAAACACTTGCTACCACTATAACATCATCTCTAGACAATAAAGCACTTGTTGCTGAATGACGCATTTCATCAATTTCATCATTAATAGATGAGTCTTTTTCAATATAAGTATCTGTAGATGGGACATAAGCTTCTGGTTGATAATAGTCATAATATGAGACAAAATATTCCACTCTGTTTTCAGGGAATAGTTCTTTTAGTTCGGAATATAATTGTCCTGCTAGTGTTTTATTGTGGGCCATTACAAGTGTAGGTTTATTAACAGACTGAATAACATTAGCTATTGTAAATGTTTTACCACTGCCTGTTACGCCTAATAAAGTCTGATGCTTTTCCCCTTTATTGATTCCAGCAACTAGCTTTTCTATTGCCTGTGGTTGGTCTCCAGCAGGCAGATATTCTGAATGTAATTTAAACATTGTCATCATTCCTCTCACTTGATTATGACTATTATTAATCATCTATGGTTCTAAAGGTCCAAAATATATGCTTTTTGTTGGGTAGTATTGTTGTGTCATAATACTATCTATACTATGTGAATTTTTTTACAATTTATTTATTATTTACACGGAAGTCAGGATATAGAGCTATATTGTATCAGTTATTAGATACCGATATGATAGTTCTATGTATTTTTATGTTTATTTTCAGTCTAAATACTATTAGGCCTTTTAATTAGTCTAAATTATATCATTTTTTAAGTAGTAAAACAAGATTACTCATAAATCTACCCATGGTTTTAGCCGTTAACGAAATTTGAAAGTGCATAGTAATTGTATCTAAAATGTTAACGGTGATTTAAATATATACTTTTTAAAGTTTCAGGCACTATCATTAAATTATAATAGCAATCCTTATATTATTAAAAGCAGCAATTATATAAATTACTGCTTTTGCTATTAAATAAAAGATGTTTTATAAAAAATTAGAAAACTGGTTATTGGTAATATACATGGAAAACAGAAACTATTACCACTAATTATATTTGATATAAAACCTATATTATCTATTATAAAAAGTAACTCCTAATTTTGGAAAGTTAATTAAATCTCTTGGTCCTTTAAATCTACCTGTATCATATTGTCTTCTAAGGAATGAAACATAATTATCCCATCTTCCACAATTTGAATCAGATAAATTAAATAATCTACATGGCGCTATTTCCATATGAACATGGGGTCCTTGAGCATTTCCAGTTGCTCCAATATAACCTATATAGTCTGATGTAGTTACTGACTTACCAACATATAAATTAGGGGCATAGCGACTCATATGAGCATATAGTGAGGAATAGTAATTTCCATTTATTGTTCTATGTTCTATTACTAAAACTAGAGCTCCCGCTGGATCTGTATATTTAGCAGAGATAACTCCGTTAGCAACAGGATATAATTTTGTATTATAAGGATCACGGTTAGAAATATCTAACGCTCTATGAAATGATCCCCAACGATAACCAAATTCACTAGTTACATAGCCTGTTACCACAGGTCTCATAAAGATTCCCGCTGTTCCAGTAACTGCACAATCACGACCAATTACATCATTAGTCTTACACCCTTGTTTTACTAAGTAATCAACATATTCTTTTTGTACTCTTACTTCTTCTTTCTTACCCATAGATAGATCACTCAAACTGCTTTTTTGGCCAGTTAGAGTTTCAATTCTTTTTTCTAGACTTACTTGTTTAGCTTGTAAATCTTTTTCCTTAACGGCTAAATCTTTTTCTCTTTGCTTGTTTTTTTCTATTAGTTTTTCTAAATTATCAATAGTCTTTTCATTATATTCAGTTAATTGTTCTACTACTGACATACGATAAATAAAATCTGTAATAGTTTCAGCTCCAAATGCGTACTCTAAATAAGCATTTTCACCATTAGCAAGTTGTAAATATTCAAATAACTGTTTTGTCTCTAAACTCTTATCTTTAATTTCTAAGTTGTAGGTAATAATATCTGCTTGCATTTGTCTTACTTCAATACCCATGTTTTTAAATTCTTGAGTAATATTATTTATCTCTGCTTTATTACTATTAATTAATGAATCTGTTTTATTAATTGCTGCTTGATTATTTGCTAATTCTGTTTGAACTTGTTTTAATTTATTTTGGTAATCTCTTAAAGTCTCTGCTTCTGTATTAATCGGTATACAAAATAATGAAACTAGAAGAATGAACATTAGGCTAAAGCTCAATATTTTTTTCATTAAACTTTTAAGTATTTCTGCACTGCCCGGTAACTACCGATCATACCGACAAGCATTCCTACTATCAAAATAGCACCCGCTATATAATAAATAAATGGTTCTGGTAAGATTAATCTAATTAATGGGGAAAATAGTTGTCCCTGAAAGTGTTTATAAAAAGCTAAATACCCATAGGTGGTTAGAAGTATTGGTATGATAGAGCCTATTATTCCTAAAACCATTCCTTCAACAACAAAAGGGGTTTTAATAGAAAAATTGCTAGCTCCTACTAACCTCATAATTGATATTTCTCTTTTCCTAGAGAAAATGGTTAGTTTAATAGTATTAACAATTAAAAATACTGTTACAACAACGAGGGCTATTACTGCTACAATTGCTACTTTTTCAACAGCATTGAAGGTGGTTATTAGTTTTTCAACCATTCCCTCCCCATAATCAACTACCACTACTTTATCTATTTTAGTGATATCCTCAGCTGTTTTTTTAATGTTTTCTAGTTTTTTTACTTTTACTAAAAAGGTATCTTTTAAGGGATTATCTTTTGGCTCCCAATCCTTCATAATACTTCCTAGTTTATCAGAAGAAGCAGCCATTTCATTTTTCACTTCTTCTTTTGATTTAAGCTCAATGCTATCTATATTATCTAAGTCTTTTATAGAGGTTTCAATTTTAGCTAAATCTGCACTAGTTGCTGCATTATCTATAAATACTACCATAGTAACATCATGCTTAATTACTTTAGCAAAATTATTAACGTTTAAGGAAGCTATAATAGATAGTGCTACAATAATCAAAGTAATAGTAATACAAGAAATAGAGGCAAAAGATAAGGAAATATTCCGGAAAACACTTTTAAAAGCATCACGAAAACTGCGACCTATCATTCTAAATATTTTCATCTTTATATGTTCCTTTCTCATCATTATTAACAAGTCGTCCATCTTTTAATGTTACAACTCTTTTTTTCATTTTATTTACTATTTCTTTATCATGTGTAGCCATAATAATAGTTGTCCCTAAAGTTTTATTAATACTCTCTAATACTTTTACTATTTCCATACTCATTTCAGGATCTAGGTTACCAGTTGGCTCATCACACAACAATAACTTAGGTTCGTTAACAATAGCTCTAGCAATTGCTACACGTTGTTGCTCACCCCCTGATAATTGATCCGGATAGTTCCTGATTTTTCCCTTTAATCCTACTAATTCTAAAGCTTTTAGGGTTTTAATTTGAATTTCATCAGACTTAGCCCCTATTACTTCTAAAGCAAATGCTACATTTTCATAAACTGTAGATTTAGGTAATAATCTATAATCTTGGAACACTATTCCTAATTTCCTTCTTAATTTGTAAACTTTACCATTTCTAAGTTTTGCTACATTTAATCCACCTAAGATAATTTCTCCTCTGGTTGGTTTTTCTTCTCTATATAGCATCTTTATTAAGGTGGATTTACCACTGCCTGAACCCCCTATAATAAAAACAAAATCTCCTTTTTTGATTTTTAAATTTAGATCGTAAACTGCTGTTACACCGTTTTTGTATTGTTTAGTTACATCTTCTATTCGAATAAACTCCATTTACTCACCTTCCATCTTCTACTAATTATAGCATATATTTAGTTTTCCTTACTATTTTAGTAGATTTTTTATAATATTTATCTAGTTATTTACAAACATATAACTTTATTATGACACTTGTTCAACTACATGTATATGGGTAATTAATACCATTTTAATCTAGTATATAGTTTTCTACTGAAGACTGATATGCATCTATGACTACAAAGAAAGCACTTTTATCTATTTCTTTAACACCTGCAGATAATTTAAAGTAATCCCTAGTTGGAATAACAGTCATTAAAACATGTTTTTTCTTTAAGGCAAAACCACCCTGAACATTAAAAACCGTAACCCCTTGTTTTAATTTATGCATTATATAATCCTTAACAAAGTCCTCTTCTTTAGTAATTATATAAATAGCTTTAGTCTTAGAAATTCCAAGAAGGACTTTGTCCATAACTAGACTATTAATAAATATTATAATAATAGCATAAAGTACCATTGTCCACCCAAAGAAAACTCCTCCCACTACAACAATTAGACCATTTATTATTAAACTAGTCTTGCTTACAGACCACTTCTTCCATTTATAAAGAATTTGACTAACAATACTGAATCCACCATTACTAAAACCTACTTTATAGTTTAACCCCGCTGTTAGGCCTCCAATTACTCCTACTATGATTGATATAAGAAGTAAGTCACTTGTATCTATAGCCATATATATACTCATTTTAGAAGTTATTTCAACAAATAACGGGTATAGAAAAGTGGCATATATAGCTCCCATTGTTTTTTCTACTCCAAGAAATATAAAACTTAAGACTAGTAGTGATACTGAAATAATAAATATTACTAAAGCTGGTCTAATATCAAAAAGGTGTTCTAAAATAATAGCAATTCCTCCTGCTCCTCCAGAAATCAAGTGGGTAGGAGACTGAAGGAGATTAAACATTATAGCTGATATAAACAATGATACTGTTAGTATAAAATATCTTATTATTAGCTTTTCTAGGTTCATATTACTAGTAGTACTTTTTTCTGCTTTTTTACTAGAAAATAACATTATTCACCTCCGGATACTTCATAAGCATCCGTTGCCACAAAGAAAGCATCAATATCTATTTGATGAATTCCTTCTTTTAATTTAAAATACTCTTTAGTTGGTATAACACACATTAAGACTTTTTGTTTTTCCTTAGTGAACCCGCCCCTAGCATCAAATACTGTCACACCATGATTAAGATAAGTTAATATATAGTCTTTAATTTCTTCATCTTTACTAGTAATAATATAGAAAGCTTTAGAATCAGATATACCTAAAATAACTTTATCAGTTAAAATACTGATGATATATAAAACAATAATGGCATACATAAGCTGATTAAAGCCAAAGAATACTACACTGCTTAAAACAATTAAACCATCACATAATAACATAGAATTACCAACACTGATATGAAAATACTTAGACATAATTTGATTTATAATGTCTGTTCCTCCTGTAGTAAAGCCTGCTTTAAAAATAAGACCTGCTCCTACTCCGTAGATTACTCCACCAAATAAAGCAGAAAGTAATACTTGGGTAGTATCAATATCTATATAATAACCAATGTTTGCTGTTAATTTAACAAATATTGGAAAGAGTAGAGAGCCTAATATAGAAGCTCCAGTTTGCTCTTTACCTAAGAATATAAAGCTGACTCCTAATAAAATAACTGACCCTATCATTATAATAAGAGAGGGTTCTATCCCTAAAACGCTTTTGAAAATAATAGATAAACCACTAAGTCCTCCAAAAACAATCTTATTGGGTAAAAGGAATAAATTAAAAGCTATAGAAATAATTAAGAGTCCGAAAAGTAAAGATATGTATCTCCTAACTCGGTACTTCTTATAGATTTTAGTTAAAATATTTTCTGTTAATACTTTCTTTTTAAAAAACATTATTAATTACCTCCTCTTAAATACCCTTCAATAAACATATTTATATCACCATCTAAAACTTTATCAATGTTACTGGTTTCTATACCTGTTCTAGTATCTTTTATTAGAGAATAAGGATGTAGGACATAATTTCTAATTTGAGAACCAAACTCTATATTTTTTTGTTCTCCTTTAAAAGCTGATAACTCTTGCTGATTTTTTTCTATTTCTAATAATTTTAATTTACCTTTTAGCATCTTCATAGCCATTTCTCGGTTTTGAATTTGACTTCTCTCATTTTGACAAGTCACCACTATCTTACTTGGTAAATGGGTAATTCTAACAGCTGAATCTGTAGTATTTACATGCTGTCCTCCTGCGCCACCTGATCTATAAACATCTATTTTTAAATCCTGTTCATTTATTTCTATATCTAAATTATTATCAAATTCAGGGGTTACTTCTAAAGAGGCAAAGGAAGTATGTCTTTTATTATTTGCATCAAATGGAGATAATCTAACTAAACGATGAACCCCTTTTTCACATTTTAAGTGACCATAGGCATAAGGACCTTTTACTAGTACAGAAGCGCTTTTAATACCGGCTTCATCTGACTCTTGATAATCTAAAACAGAGGTACTATAACCGTTTTTTTCACAGTAACGCATATACATTCTAAATATCATTAATGCCCAGTCACAGGCTTCTGTTCCACCTGCCCCAGCATGGACTTCTATGATACAGTTATTCTTATCATAGGGCTCGTTTAATAATAAATATATTTCTAACTCTGCTATTTTTGTCTTATATGTAGCCAAGTCATATTCTAGTTGCTGCTTCATGTCTTTATCTGCTTCTACTATTAAATCCGCTATTTCCATGCTATCAGATAATTCCGTTTTAAACTTACTAATATCTGTTGTTAAATTTTTTAAAGCATTAACTTCTTTAATAGTCTTTTCTGCATTTTCTCGATTATCCCAAAAATTAGGTGCACTCATTGAATCTTCTAATTTTAATAATTCTAAAGTCTTAGCCTCAATGTCAAAGTGACCTCCATAAAGTAGTAACCCTTTTATAAATTTTATCTAATTCTTTTTTTATTTCACTATTATCCATATATTTCCCCGTTTCTATTTTCTATGGTAATTATATCATAGCATAAATTTTAGAGCAATTCTAAATCAAATGAAAAATATGCCTTAAGCATATTACCTACAATGGTTGTGGTTCTTTGTAGGTCTGTTTAACAGCATATTTTATATCTGGTAATTTAGAAATATCATCTAGATTATTTACTGTATATCCTAGTTTTCTTAATTCACTAACTAATTCATTTTCCGATACATAACTATTAGTTATTTTATTCCACATAACCTCTGATTCTGTTTCCGTAGTAATCGGAATAATCTCTGTTTTAATTCTTGTTTCTATTTCCCTATTTCTAGGGCCAAATGGAGCATACTCTGGAATAGATAAACTATACAATGACCAATTGCTCCAATTCTCGGTATCGATTATTTTAACGTTACTACTAGATGATGGTGCAGGTAAATATTCACTTGCAGTAGTACTAGCAACACGGTAGTATTTAGCAGCATAGGTTTTAGTTGCATCATCTCTAACTGCATCCTTTATAGGCGCGGTTAGATAGTAAGTTGTCTCCATATCAGAAGTAGTTGAGCCACTTGGGTAATAATGTTTAACACTTTTATCATCATTTAAAACATACCATTTATAGGCTAAATTTTGAGATACTTCTTTAAACTTATAATCGCCATGAGGACTATCTTTATAATATTCTTTTACTAATTCAGTATTGGATTTATCCTCCGGATAATAATAACGGATATCCCCTTTCCATCTCCAATTTTTATCTCTAAATCTATAGTAGGTTGTTTCTTTAACTATCTTATAATTAACATAAGGAATCTCATCCTGCCACATAGTTTGCTTTTCACCAAAGTAACTATTATTAGTATCTAACTTTTCTGCTTGGTAAGAAAACAATACTTTTACATCTGATTTACTGGCAATGCTCTTTTCATCAGTTAACTCTTTTTCTCCACTATACGCAATATTAGTACTATTCTCACAAGCCATATTTACTTCAAAATGATAATTACCACTTTCTAATTTACATACTTTAACTAAGCTTACATCCTTATCACATTTATTATAAAACTTTATGTCAGAAATTAAATTTTGTTCTTGGACAGTTTTAAGAGCAACAGTTGTACAATTACCTATACTTGTGGGTAATTTGTTAGGATCAAACTCAAAATATGTTTTGGCACTTTCCAAAAAATATTCTTGAGCTAGTGTCGAACCTTTTTTTTCAAAAGGATCTATTTTACTAATTTGATATGCTCTTAATCCAAAAGTTATCATTAAAATAATACCTACAATAAAGACTATTAATAATGATCCTTTATATAATTTGATGGTTTTACTACTAGAATAAGTCTTAGTATTTTCATAATCAGTAATTGTCTTACTTTCTTTTTTTGTTCCATTTCCATTATATGTACCCATATTAGTCCTCCGTTAGTATAAATATAGCATTAATTAGAGTTCTTTTCAAGAAATATAACTATAAATAATTTATAAGTCTTGTCTGCCTATATTATATATTAAAATAAAAAAGCATCTATCAAATGAATGACAGATACTTAACTTTAATCTATTTTCCACAACACTGTTTATACTTTTTACCTGAACCACATGGGCATGGATCATTTCTTCCAACTTTACTAACTCTTTTAGGAGCTTTTTTCTTTTCTGATTTATCTTCATTAGTAAGCTTTTCTTTAACTACTTCTTTGCGTTCAATATTTTGTCTTATTTCAGCACGAGATAAGAAAACAGTGATATCCTTATCAATTCTTTGTTGCATTGAGTCAAACAATTCAAAACCCTCCATAGTATAAGCACGAAGTGGATCTTCTTGTCCATAACCTCTCAAACCAATACCTTCTCTTAAATGAGATAAAGTATTAATATGTTCCATCCAATAATTATCAATAACATTCAAACTGATAGCCTTTTCAAACTCATCACGAATTTCAGGAGGCACATCATTTAATTTTGCCTCGTATTCTGTTACTGTCTTTTCAGTTAAATAATTAATTACATCATCTGGTTGTTTATTATCTATTTCTTCTTTATCTATATCAGTCTTAAGTAAGTTTTCATTGGCAAATTCTGTTATTTCTTCCATATCTTTGTTAGTTAAATGACCCTCAGGATAAATATGAGATTTAACTAAATCATTAATATGATTACCTACAGCTTCTAATACGGTATTATGAATTGACTCACTATCAAGTATTTCATTTCTTCTACCATACATTATTTCTCGTTGTTGATTCATAACATCATCATATTGAAGTAATTGTTTTCTAATATCAAAGTTATTACCCTCAACTCGAGATTGAGCAGAGGAAATAGCATTAGTGAAGGCTTTACTGCGGATAGCTTGGTCATCAAAGCCAAAGCTTTCCATCATTGTCTTAATACGATCAGATCCAAATCTAACCATTAATTCATCTTCCATAGAAACAAAGAACTGTGTAAATCCAGGGTCCCCTTGACGACCTGATCTACCACGTAACTGGTTATCAATACGACGTGATTCATGTCTTTCTGTACCAATTACACATAGCCCGCCAAGTTCTTTAACATTATCAGATAACTTAATATCTGTTCCACGTCCTGCCATGTTTGTTGCTATAGTTACTGATTTACCCATTCCTATTTTAGCTATTATTTCAGCTTCACGAGCATGGTTTTTAGCATTTAAAACTTCATGTGGAATATGTTTTTGATTAAGTAAATCACTAATTAACTCACTGGTCTCAATTGCAATAGTTCCCACTAATATAGGCTGACCATTTTTATATCGTCTTTCTATTTCATTAACAATAGCTTTATATTTAGCTTGTTTAGTAGCATATACTAAATCGGCTGCATCTTCTCTTATAATAGGCTGATTAGTTGGAATAGTAATAACAAACATATTATAAATGTTACGGAACTCTTCCTCCTCAGTTTTAGCAGTTCCAGTCATACCTGATAGTTTGGTATACATTCTAAACAAGTTCTGGAAAGTAATAGTTGCTAAAGTTTTAGTCTCTTGATTAATAGTTACGCCTTCTTTAGCTTCTAGAGCTTGATGAAGTCCATCGCTAAAAGCTCTACCTGGCATTAGACGACCAGTAAATTGATCGACAATAACGATTTTATCTTCTTGCACTACATAGTCAACATCATTTCTCATTGAATAATTAGCCCGTAAAGATTGATTGATATAGTGAACTAAATTAGCTTGACTCATATCATATAAATTATCAATTTTAAAATGTTTTTCAGCTTTTTGAACACCTTCATCTGTTAAAGCCACACTTTTAGTTTTTTCATCATAAATAAAATCTATCTCTGGCTTAATCATTTTACTAAAATGATCTGCATCAATATATAAATTAGCACTTTTAAACTCACCACCAGATATTATTAGTGGAGTTCTAGCTTCATCTATTAAGACAGAATCCACCTCATCTATAATAGCAAAATTTAATTTTCTCTGTACTCTATCTTCTTTACGAACTACCATGTTATCTCTTAAATAGTCAAATCCTATTTCATTATTAGTAGTATAAAGAATATCACAACTATAAGCCTCTTGCTTCTCTGATGGGGTTAAATCCCTTTTGTTAATTCCTACTGTTAATCCTAAAAACTTATGAATACCACCCATCCAATTTGCATCACGGTCAGCTAAATATTCATTAACGGTAATAATATGCACACCTTGTCCTGCCAAAGCATTCAAATAAGCTGGAAGAACACTAGTTAAAGTTTTACCTTCACCAGTTTTCATTTCTGCTATATTTCCATAATGAATAGCTAGAGCTCCTAAAATTTGCACATAAAAGGGTTTTTGTTCTAGCACTCTAAAACAAGCTTCTCTTGCGACTGCAAAAGCCTCTATTAAAATGTCTTCTAGTGTTTCCCCACTGCTTAGGCGTTCTTTAAATTCTTCTGTTTTATGTTTTAATTCTTCATCAGATAATTTTTGCATATCTAAATCTAGGGCTTCCACTTTATCAGCTTGAGAACTAAATTGTTTTAATTCTTTATATTCATGGTCAAATATTTTCTTTAATAAATTCATTTTATGCATCTCCTTTGTCAATACTTTATATTCTATCAAAAAAAAGGAAAGAATAAAAGGTTTTTCTCCTTATTCTTTCACATT
>JAVWCU010000012.1:0-21357 GCA_036648855.1 Bacilli bacterium | reverse complement strand
ATAACCCATAGCTTTTAATTTAGATATAATTTTATCTTTACTAATATTACCATCCATTCTAGTACTAATAGAAACTTCTTCTCCTTTAGTAAAGAACATAGTGGTAGGAGTTCCTGATAAGGAATAAGTATCTCTTAATGTAACCCATTCTTCATCTTTTAAATCTTTAATATCTAACTTTAAAATTGTTATTTTATACTCATTTGCAACTTCTTTTAACTTAGGTTCAAAGTCTTTACAAGCAGAGCAGTTAGTACTCATAACTTCTAATATAAAATCTTCTTTATCTGTAATTAGTTTGTTTATTTCTTTGTAATTAGTGTCCTTTATATAACTAGAACCACATCCTGTTAACATTAAACAACTAAAGATAAGTATTGCGGGTATTATTAATTTTTTCATGTCATTATTCTCCTTATGTCAAAATTATAACAGATAATAACTGAATAAACAATTCTTACAAAAGACTTTTTTTTTTATCTAATTTAGGCTATACTAGAAGTGTATTATAATAGGAGGGTAGGATTATGATTTTAAGAAAGCCTTATGCGTTTTTAATTAAGCATTTTCAAAAAATAAATCTTGCCTTATTATTACTTGCTTGTTATATAGTTTATAAGAATATATCTTTTTCTAATATGGTGACTAATTACTTAGCTAGTGGCTTTTATAACCCTGTAGTTAATCCTATGAGTAATTATGTCTCTTTCTTCTTTAATCTCTCTATTTTAGCAATTATTGCTATTTGTTGTGTCTTGATTTATCTTCTTTATTATAAAAAGAAACCTGTAATTGTTTATGGTTTAATTATTTTAGAATATGTACTAGTTATTATTGCTTTTTCTTTTGCAGTATCTTATTTTAATAATCTAGGTTTTGATATTATCGATAGGCAACAAGCCTTACTAGTAAGAGATATTTTGTTTATTGTTAGTATTCCTCAGTATGCGATTTTGATTGTTCTTTTAATTAGATCTTTAGGTTTAGACCTAAAGAAATTTGGTTTTAGAGAAGATGCAGAATATATAGAAATAAATGCCTCTGATAATGAAGAGTTTGAACTTTCTCTTGATTTAGATAAACATACAATAAATAGAACTATTAAACAAAAGTTTCGTTATATAAAGTATTTCTTTTTAGAACATAAAGTTGTTATTTCTTTAGTACTACTAGTTACCTTTCTAGCTAGTAGTATTACTATTTACCAAACTTCTATTGCGCCTAATCGTAGCTATAAAATGTTAGAAACTTTTACAGCTAACTCATATGATATGAGAGTTAATAAAGTCTATTTTACTAATAAAGACTATGCTGGTGATAGGATTAATACTAGTAATAGGAAGTACTTGATTCTAGAAATAGATATAACTAATAAGAGTAATAGTACTTATTATTTAGATACAGGTAAATTTGTAATAGCGGGTTCTAAACAGTATTATTTACCTATTAAAACCCATGATAAGTATTTTAAAGATTTAGGTAATGGCTATCAAGATCAACCTTTAAAACCTAATACTAAGTATACTTATTTACTTATTTATGAAATTAACCCTAATGATTTTGGAACAGAGTTAGATTTATTTTACCAAGAAATGCTTGGCCATAATAAGGTTAAGCTAAGAAAAATTAATATTAAGAAGACTGATATTTCTAATTACAATCAAACTATTACTAATAAACTAAACGAAGAGATGTCACTTGCTTTTTCTAATAAATCAGTAGAGAAGTTTACTATTAATAATTATGAAATAAAGGATGAAGTAGACTATCTTTATACTAAGTGTTTTGCTTGGGATTGTAGGGTCTATGAAGGTAAGCTTAGAGCTAATACTTATCCTAATAATAAGACTATTTTAAAACTAATGTTTACAGGCTCTAAAACAGGACTTAACTTCAACCGGTTTCTTATTGATCGAGCTAAACTTATTTATAAAGTATCAGATAAAGAAGTAGCAACTACTTTTATTAGCCCTGGTCTTAGTGAGTGGAAGGGCCAAGCTGCTTATTTATTAATACCTGATGCAGCATCTTCATCTCCTACTTTAAAACTAGAGTTCACTGTTAGAGATAAACTTTACATCTATAATCTGAAGGGAGAATAATATATGAAGTTTAAAGATAAAGATTGGTTAAAGAAATGGGGTATTAGAGTAGGAATAGTACTAGGTATTATTTTACTCATCTACTTTATTTGGCTATTATTTATTGAAAAACCATTAATATTTAAAAATGAAGAAAAACAGTTCATTAAGGGTGCCAAAGAGTATTTCGAACGGTACCCTAAGAAACTCCCTGATAAGGAAGGTAAATATACAGAACTAAAGTTATCTACTTTATATGATTTAAGTTATGTACCATTACTTACTATTCCTAAGAAGACAACTTCTTGTTCAATAGACTCTTGGATTAGGGTTACTAAAGAAAAAGACAATACTTATAAATATCATGTTTATTTAGAATGTGGAAAAAGAAAGTCTAAAATAGACCATACTCCGCCTGTAATTACTCTAGAGGGAGATATTAATTATTATATTAAAGTAGGGGATAAGTATACAGACCCTGGAGTTAAAAGTGTTACAGATAATAAAGATAAACATATTGATATAAGTAAAGTTAGTACTGATAGCAGTGCTGTTGATATGAATCAAATTGGAGAATACCAAGTTAAGTATTTAGTTATGGACAGTACTGGTAATAAATCCACTACTGTTAGAAATGTTCATGTTACTAGGAATCTTTTAGATGAAGTCAAAGCTAAAACAGATTCTTCTAATATTTATAAGGGAACTAATGCTCCTAACTATGTATTTTACTCTGGGATGCTTTTTAGAATTATTGGAGTTAATCCAGATAATTCAATTAAACTAATGACTGATGATAATATTAGTAATATTTCTTATGGAGAGGCTCCTAATTTTATAGATAGTCATGCCTCTACCTGGTTAAACGAGTATTTTTATCCTAATTTAAAAAGCAGTGATAAATTTGTGAAACAGGATAGTACTTGGTGTTTAGATACTTATAATAGTGTCTCTGATAGTAAAAATGCTTGTACTAAGTACAGTGAGGCTAAACCAGTTGGTCTTTTATCTACTAGTGAATACTTTAATACTTATGATTCATCTGGTAAATCATATTTAAATAACCGGGTTAGTTACTGGCTTTTAAATAAGAATTCTACAGGCCAAGCTTATATGACTTATTCATTTTCAGATGATAAACTAATGGCTTATAATGACACTGAGTTAGTGGGAGTAAGACCTGTTATTAATATTATAGGAGATAAGATCTTTATTGTTAGTGGTAATGGTACTGGAAATAATCCCTATAAGCTAAATGATTATGAATATGGAAGAGATGCTGATTTATTAAACACTAGATTAGTTGGTGAATATGTAGTCTATTCTGGTCAGTTTTTTAGAATAGCGGGTTTTGATAAAGAAGGTAATACTAAGTTAGTAACAGCAGGAACTATTCTTAATAATAGTACTAATAGACCTATTACTGCTAGTTATAATGATGCAGATACTAATCGGAAGTTTAGTCCTACAGTGGCAGGTAATCTAGGCTATAATATTAATCATGAAGTAATTAGTTATTTAGATGAAAAGTTTCTTATGGAACATGAGTTTAGTTTACCAACTTATGAAAATGGTAAAATCTATAATTCCTTTAAAACCGAGACTTTTAAAGCTAAATTATCTATTCCTGCTAGTTATGAACTTTTTTCCGCTCTTAACAATAATGAATTATTTCTTAATTATAATTATTGGTTATTAGATAATTCTCTTCCGGAAAACAAGTATTTAATGTTAAATACGGGTAATGGAATTGTCTTTGAAGTAGGTCTTAATGACTATAAAAACAATGCTATAAAAGTAGCTTTATATATGCCTAAACACATTAAACTGTCTGGCGGACAGGGCACTGTTTTAACACCGTATTATGTAAAGTAAGGAGAAAGAAATGAAAAAAAATCAGGTAAAAAATCTATTACTTATTAGTTTTATCTTAATTGTTATAATTGGAGTAGTATTTATTTTCTACTTATTATCTTCTAAAAAGGCAACTTTTAAGCCGTTTACTATTGTCTCTAAAACAGAACAAATAGCTTCAACTGTTATAGAAGATACTCCTGCAGTAGGGTGGATTAGAGTACAGGGTACTAATATTGATTACCCAATTATTTATGAAACTCCTAATGCTTATAATAGTGGTCTTGATTATACTTGGATTTCTCATACTCCAGAAGGAGAAGAGAACCGTATGGCAATATATGGACATAATATTCAAAATGTTTCGGCTAAACCTTTAACGAATGATCAAAATCAAAAAAGATTTGAACAACTTATGAGTTTTGTCTATAAAGATTTTGCCAAGAATAATCTTTATATTCAGTATAGTCATAATGGAATTGATGAGCTATATAAGATATATGCCGTATCTTTCTTTGATAAAGATGAGGATAGAGGAAAAGTTACTAAAACAAAAATTGAAACTGATAATTATATAAAGGGAGCTAAAGAAAAAAGCTTATATAAATATGCTGTAGAAGTAGACAGTAATGATAAAATTATTTCTCTAATTACTTGTACTAGATATTTTGGTGATAAAAGTAAAACCCAATTCAAAGTAGATGCAAGACTTGTAAGAAGTAATGAAAAACCTGATGAATATACTGTTCAAACTACCAGTAATTATGATATAATTAAAGAAAAATAGGAGGTAACAGAGATGGGTACCAAGAAAATATTATATTATTGTATATTAACTTTTCTTATTATAATAGCTCCCATTCATATTGTAGAAGCTGATGAAAGAACGACTACTGCAGATGGACAAGTTTGTGTAGGCGGAAAAATTTATCAAATAAACAACCAAGGGAATAAAGTAAAAGGCAACTTAGGTAAAATAGATTTAGATGCTATTGAACAAAAGTGTTTATTAGTGAAGGGTAAATGTCTTGGAACTGATTATAAGTTTAAGGCAACTTCCTTAGGAGTTAGTTGTGTTATAGATGGAGCTACAACAGATGCTGGGTATAAGTTTTTAACTTGTCCAACTGATGCCGATGTTGGAACTGTTCCTAAAATGACTGATGTTCAGGAGATGCTCAGTTTAACTTATGTGAATAATAAATGGGCTGTTAAAATAGATGGCCTAAAGGGTTATAAAGTAAAAAAAGTTCCAAAACAAGATGGGGTATTTAAACAAGTTTGTACTAATTATGATACTTCGGCTAGTGGTGAAAAAAGATGCACTAATTGGGATTACAAGGGAACGTTTATTACGCCTAATGATAGTGGTGTTTATGATTATGTAACACCAGGAGATAGCTATTTTTATGGATTTTACTTAAACACTGGCAGTGCTTGCCAAGATGCTTATATGGGCTATATTCAAGGAGCAGGATCATCTTATGTTATAAATCCTGAATATGCTAGTGCAACTTGTATTAATTACCGTAATCAGCACCCGAGTGGTATAGAAAAAGCTTTAGTACCAGAATGTTATCAAGATAAGATTACTTTTTCTAAAATACCAGGTTTAGCGAATGTTATCAATTTAAAAATAAATCGTGCTAGTAGTATTTTAAGTAAGTTATCATCTGGAACTGTTGATAAAAAATTGCAATGTGATTTTAACTCAGCTAATAATAAAGATGTAAATATTGGAGATGAATATACTAAATTACTAGAAGTTCCAGGATCAGGTAAATACTGGCAAGCTCTTTGTACAGAAAAACTAGTGGTGTCTTATGATACTCCAAAAGGCATAAGCGCAGGAGTAGGTTTTACCTATGGCGCTAATGTTAAAATTGTAAGAACTTGTACACCTATTCAGATTTCTCAACCTGAAAAAAAAGATACTTGTACTTATGGAGTAGAGTGTTGGGGTGGACCAAATAACCATACAGGAGAAGCGGGAGCAGGTCCCTCTAAAGATTTTGACAGTTGTGTAAATACCTGTGATGGTGGAAAATATACTCAAAAATGTATAAATAAATGTTATGAGGCTAATTATAAAGACAATGTTATAAAGCTTCCTAGTCCTCTATATCGACAGTTTTCATTATATGATGATAAATATAATGTTATGCCTATGGCTTTTCAAGATATAGGTAGTAAGGAAGAATGTAACCAAATTCTAGGTAAACCATATGGTAGTACTAGAAATCCTATTTCTAGTTGTTTGGTTACAGTTGATAATGCTGGATGCCCATATTCAGATATGTGTTTAACCGAACATAATATTCTTTTTACCTATAAACCTTGGTGTAATTCATCTGACAATCCTACTAAATGCTATGAAGTTTTTACAAGTAATCCAGATTGTGAGGCTAATGCTGAAGAGTTATATAAAAATGCTATTAGTGCTAGTCTAGCAGAACTAACGGCTGTCAATGAAGCTATTAGTAAATTTACTAGTGAAAGTATGGGAAATGATAGCTTTAATGCTACTATTACTGATTCTCATACCGGTAAAGTTCAAGAATATAAAAAAGGAACAAATGCTGAACTTCAAGTAACTCCTAAAAAAGATCCTAGTACTGGACTAAATTATACAACTTCAGCAATTTCTAATCCGGAAAATATCATCATAGCACCTGGTGTTAGTAGACAAGTTAAAACTTATATTGTAACACAGGATTTAGATATTAAATTAGATAAAGCTTATCTTTCTAAACAAACATCATCTGATATAATATACGGAGAACAGTATTATAATAAACACACTAATATCCAGCCATACTACTATGATGGTGGAAATAAATACTATACTAATTTATCAGCTACAGGCTTTAATTTATATGAAAACTGGCCGACAATAATTGGCTATGATAACCCTAGCGTTGTTACTAGTAATAGCCCTAGTATTAATCAGAATATTAAATTTAATTTCAGCAAATTAGGTACTTGGGATCAGTGGAATTCAGTAGATATAGATTGCTTCTACGGAATTAAGAAAAACTCCGGACCAATTGTTCCTGAAGTTCCAGACTGTAAACCAGGAGATATTTGTTCAAAAGGCTTAACCTTTATGTACAGGCCAATTGATCTTAACAAGCCATTCCTAGATAGAGAACCTAGATGGAACTGGTCAGTTAATGCTACAAATAATAAATTTAATATTAATCCTATTAAAACTTTAGAAGATATTAAGACTAAAGGAAATAGTATTTATAAAACATCTAATACTTCATATGATATAAATGCTGGAACTAGTCCAGAAGTTTCTAATAATGAATTAGATTATGAGATTATCCTAACCAAACAACATATTAATTCTATTAGACAGTATAATAAGTCTAAAAAAGGTAAATATTTAGACTATGATATGTACTGCTATAACAGTGGTGGCGCGAATATATGTAAAAGTAGTTTCTTAGGTTCTAATGAGTTTTCCTCTAACGGAACCCATATGTTAATTGCTAAACGAGGTTTAATTGGTTGTAATGATCAATCTAGTGCTACAGAGTGTTTAGTGCCATATAAGAACATAGGAAGTAGGTGATGAGTAATGAGTAAGGGAATACTTGCATCAGGAATTATTATGTTAGGAGTAATGACTTTAGCCTTAGTAAATATTATTCAAAATTATTCATCAGGTAATGAACTGGACTTTTACTTACTTAGAGATACTACTGAAGCAGCAATGCTTGATGCAGTAGACTACGGGTTTTATCAAGTTTCTGGTGGAGAAATTAGAATGGATAAAGAAAAGTTTGTTGAAAGCTTTGTTAGACGCTTTGCTGAGAATGTAGTTAATGATCGTAATTATGATATTCGTTTTTATGATATTAAAGAGACTCCACCTAAAGTCAGTGTGAAAGTAGGATCTAGTACTTCTGTTGTCTTTTCAGGAGAAAGCTTTCAAATTAAAAACCAAATTGACTCTATAATAGAATCAAAGTACTATGAAGATCGAGTAGTTGGGGAAGTAGAGAAATAGAAAGGGAAAAAATATGAATAATATAATAATTGGTTTAAAAAAGTTTTTTACAAATAAAAACACAGTAACAATTGTGGGTATACTAATTGCTATAGTTGTCCTTTATATTGGTTATAATATGCGAATTAAGGCAGCAGTTGAGACTTATCCTATGCCTTATGCACTTAAAGAAATAAACCCTAGAACGGAAATAACAGCGGATATGATTGGTACTGTTGATGCTCCTGTATCCATGTTCCAAGGAGCTCCAATTGCCGATGCTAGAAGCCTAATTGGTAAATATAGCAATTATGATACAGTAATTCCAAAAGGCAGTTTATTTTATAAAAGGTCAGTAGTAACCAAAGAACAATTACCAGACTCTATTCTTAGAGATTATCCAGATGGGTATGTCTTAGTTAATATGCCTCTAGATATGAATACTTCTTATGGTAATTTAATTTTACCAGGAAATTATGTCGATATCTATTTAAAAGCAGTTAACAAATTAGATGAAAACAACTCTAATAAACAAGATAAAATCATGGTGGGTAAATTACTAGAAAATGTTAAAATATTATCTGTTTTAGATGGAAGCGGACAACCTGTTTTTGAAAACATCGAAGAAAAAAGAACTCCTGCTATGATGATTTTTGCTGTTCCTGAAGAATACCATATTCTTCTTCGTAAAACGATGTATTTAAGAACATATGATGCCAATCTTTTACCAGTACCTACTAAAGAGTCTTTAAAAGAACAACCAGGAGAAGTAAGAATCAGTAGTGATGAATTAAAGAACTGGGTTAATAAAGTAACCTATTGGTCTGAAGATATGTCAACTAGTAATACTGTTAAATAATTATTAATTAAAAGGGAAGTGGTTAGTTTAATATGAATGAAAATGTTTTTGATCAAATTGACTTTGGAGCCTTTGATCCATATATTAAGAATGATGATATTACGGATATTTCTTATACTAATCATGGACAAATATGGATTAGGTCATTAACACAAGGCTCTGTTAGGGTGGAAAATCCTAACATAAATGATGCCTTTGTTGAAAAATTGGCTTTCCAGTGTTCTAATGTTATGGGTACAACCTTTAATATGGCTGCACCCTTCCTTGATGCTGAAAGCACTGAGTTGCGTATGAACTTTGTTCATCAGTCTATATCAACTAATGGAATAGCTCTAGTTATCCGTAAAACTCCGGCTAAAATTCGTCTAAAAGAAGAATCTTTAATTAAAGATGACTATGTTACTCAAGATATACATGACTTTTTAATAAAGTGTGTAGAAGGGCATTGTAATATTATTGTCTGTGGAGAAACTGGTTCTGGTAAAACAGAGTTTGTTAAATATTTAGCAGCTCATACCAAGACAAATGAAAAGATTATTACAATTGAAGATACCCTAGAATTACATTTAGATAAGATATTTCCTGAACGAGATATAGTAGCTATGAAAACGAATAATATAGCGTCATATACGGAAGTTCTAGTTACCTGTATGAGACAGAATCCTAAATGGATTTTGCTTTCAGAGGTTCGTAGTGCAGAAGCTGTAAGCGCTGTTCGTAACTCTATTTCATCAGGTCATAACATTTTATCGACAATCCACTCAGATAAGGCCTCAGCTATTCCTTTCCGTATGTATAGTTTAATGGAATCAGAAGTTGATGTTGATCAGTTTCTTAAAACTATCTACCGGTATATTCAACTTGGAGTTCATATTAAAGCTTTTTATAGCCAAAAATATCAGAAATTTCATAGAGAAATAGATGAAGTCTGTGAGTTCTATGTCGATGAAGACAATGAAGTCCAAACGAGAATTATCTATCAAAAAATTGGAGAAAAAATTATTAAAAGGAATCCTAGTAAATACTTATTAGAATATTTAGCAGGACAAAATATTAATCTTAGCAGTAAAATTGAAGTAACTACGGATGATATAGATATTGAACCAGCAGATAATCTAGTTAGACAAATGCCTAATATTAATAATAATAGTAGAGCAACTACAGGTATTATTAGTATTTCTGATGATGCTGAAACATTATAAGGAGGGAGTTATATTATGGAATTATTTATTCTCTTAGCAATAGCCATTTTTATCATTGTATACCGTACATATCGTGGTAAGAATGTATATAAATTTATTGTTGACCAAGTGGCAACTACCTATGATAAATTTGCTCCTTACTCCTTTAAATTAGTTAGAGAAAAGACCAAAGAATTAGGACAAGAGTATACCGCCAAGCAGTATACTATGCAGATTCTCTTATTCTCTGCTTTTGCAGGAATAGTCTCATATTTATACTTTTATAATTTAGTGATATCTATAGTTTATATTGTAATTGTAGTAGCCACTATTCCTTATCTAGCCTTCCTAAGGTGTAAGAGGGTTTACAGTGAATTTATTTTTGAACAAGTCCAAGTTTACACTACTAATACCATTATGGAATTTGCAACTACTCAGAGCTTTGTAAAAGCTTTAGAAGGAGTAGTAGCATCAGGAGTATTAGAAGAACCTATTTTAGGGGATGTAAGACGGATGATAGAACTTGCTTATGAGTATGGTGCAATTGATGAATCAATTAAATATATGGATAATCTTTATCCCTTCTTCATTGTTAAAAATATGCATCAATTATTTCTTCAAATTACCAAAGAAGGAGCTCAAGACTCTGGTGAATCCCTTGATAATATGCAATTAGATATTGATATGCTAGTTGAGGGAGTATATAGAGATAGAATGGAAAGATCAACCTTTCATAAATCCTTCTTAAAATATGGAATGATGCTTTATCTGATGGTTATGTTAGTTCAGTACCTATTAGGTAATGAGACCTATTTAAAAATATTAGGTTTATGGTATATGAAATTACTACTACATGGAATTTTAATTGCTAATAGTTACTTTCTTCTTAAAGGAGAAAAATATTATAACGAGAATGTAGGTGCTGAATAATGGAAATTCTAATTATTACAGCCGTATTATTATTTGTCTTTATGTATAATCAAACTATTGACGGAAAAAGGTTTATCAAAGATAATGAAAAATATTTTCAAGCGTTAAAAGAAGATGATTATGAGTTTCTAATTTATGCTAAATATGGAGAAGATGTTGATATACAGAAGCTTTTTAATAAGAGATTAATGTCTGGAGTAGTCTGTACAGCAATTTTCCTCTTTCTTTTTCTAGCTGACTTAAACTTACTTAGTATTACTATTGCTCTTGCAGTAGGATACCTAGTATTTAAGAGTCAATATGCTTCGTTAAAGAAGTACTATAAGAAACATTTACATGATATTGATATTATGTTGCCATACTATTTAAAGGGTTTAGAAATCCTTGTCCAACATTATACCGTTCCAGTTGCCTTGGGTAAGTCAATCTTAGATGCCCCAGATATCTTTAAACCAGGGTTACGGGTCTTAATTGATAGAATTGATGCAGGAGACTCTAGTATTGATCCTTATATGGAGTTTGCAAACACGTATCCTGTTAGAGATTCCATGCGAATGATGCGTCTGCTTTACAGATTAGGAATAGGTGGTCAAGAAAAGAAACAAGAGAGATTACTAATGTTTTCAAAGACTGTTTCTTCCCTTCAAAATAAAGCCAGAGAGCAGAAATATAAGCAAAGGCTTGCCTATATGGAAAGCCAAACTATGTACATGCTAGTTATAACTGGAGCAGGAGTTATGTTACTTATTCTAGTTTCTATGTTTATGATGTTTCAAGGTGTCTAGTACTACTAAAAATATTTGTAGAAATAGAGTAAATGTGTTATAACTAATAATAGAAAGGAGTGTATAAAAAATGAAAGAAGCAACGGGGGAATTAAACATGACTGTAGTGACAATTATTGCAATTGGTGCAATTGTCGCATTCTTCTGGCTACTATGGCCACAAATATCAGGTTCAATTACTAATCAGTGGAATAAGATTAATGATACAAGTAATATTGACAAAATAAAATAAATAAAAAATAAAATAAAAAGAGTGGTGAATAAGTAATGAGAGAAGCCGTAGGTGGAGCTGTTACAATTCAAATTATCATCATTTTTTTACTGATTATTAATAGTTACTTAGCTTTCTCGGTTAACTATACAAAGGCTTTCCGAGTTAAGAACGAAATTATTAGTATCATTGAAAAAAATGAAGGTTATACGGGAGACACAGGTTATGGAAACTGTAGATCAGGAGATAATGCGTGTAATCAAATAGCAAATTACCTAGTTGGAGTTGCCTATAATACTAAAGATTATAATTGTAATCAAGGTGAAAGAGATGATAAATTTGAAAAGAAACAAGGGGGATATTGTTTAAAAAGGGTAACAGAAGGAACAGGGAATACAAATAATCCGAATAACACCTATGTAGGATCTCACTATGTAGTAAAGACTTTTGTTAAATTAAGCTTCCCTGGTCTAGAAAAATTACTGCCTATTTTTTCAAATGTTTTTGCTGTAAAAGGAGAAACTAAGACTATTTATTCATCAGGAACCGATACAGAGTTAGGATCATAATAGAAAGGTGATAATATGAATGTAATTATAACTAATGAGCAACAAGCAATAATTGCGGGATTAGATATTGATATCATCAAATCTTTAAATGGGGAATTTGAAGTAGATGAACTAATCAGTATGTTTCAAAACTTTTACTTTGGTAAAATGATTTTGGATATTACAGCAATTAAAGATTATAACAATATGCAAAATTTACAAAAACTATCTATGTCTTTAGAAGTAGATAAAATCATTCTATTATTACCTGCCAATAATCAAATCTGCACTTCTAATACTTTTCTATCTCAATTAATTTCTATGGGTATATACAACTTTACAACTAATTTAGAGGGGTTACAGTATTTATATTCACACCCTAATACATATAGGGATGTTGCCCATATTCATCAATTAGGACAATTAGAAGCAACTGGTGGAGAGCAAAATAACGGCAGTGGTGGAAGTGGTAGTACTACTAATACCGTTTATCGAAACAATAGAATGATTATTTTAGGATTTAAGAATGTTACGGAACATGCCGGGGCTACTTCTTTAATATATATGTTAAAGAAGAACCTAGAGTCTCATGGCTTAAATGTGGTAGCTGTTGAACTAAATAAACGAGATTTTCAGTACTTTGGAGAGGAAAATATGGCTTCTACTATGCCTGAGAATCTAGCTAATGAATTACTAAAATATAAAGATGCTGATATAGCTTTAGTTGATTTAAATGATTCTAATCAAGAAGAAGTCTGTGGAGAAGTTTTATATTTATTAGAACCTTCTATGATTAGATTAAATAAATTAATGAAAAGAGATAGGCGAGTATTTGAAAAGTTAAAGGGCAAGAAAATCATTTTAGCACAAAGTTTGTTAAACCAAACGGATATCAATGATTTTGAATACGAGTCTAAACTAAAGATTTTTTATAATTTGCCACCATTAAATGATCGAGTTAAAAACCCAGAGTTAACTAATTTATTAGATAAGTTAGGAATTATAGCAACTAAGAAGACAGAGGGGTCAGATAAGAGCGGTGGTATATTTGACATTTTTAAACGAAATGATAATTAATAATTGACAATTATCTAAATATTAAGTATGATTAATATATACAAGGGAGGTATTTAATTATGGATATATTTCAAATCTTAGCAACTTGTGATCCTAATTTATTGACAATTATAAAATTTATACGACAAGGAATTTTTCCTATTATTCAAATAGGTATTCCAATTATATTAATTATAATGGGATCTATTGATTTAGGGAAAGCTGTTTTATCAAGTGATGATAAAGAAATCAAAGCAGCAACTGGTAAATTAATTAAGAGAGCTATTGCTGCAGTTGCAGTATTCTTTGTAACTACAATAGTAAGTTTGTTATTTGGAATGTTCAAAAGTACTGATGTAGGTACTAGTGAAGCAGGACAAGCAAACTGGAGTGATTGTTGGGATCAAGCAAAATAGTAATGAGTAAGGCACAAACATGTGCCTTTTTTGTTGTAACGAATTTAAAAATTTGCTATACTATTTATATAAATTGATAGGAGATTAATATGGAAAAGAAAAAGTTATATATTATTTTAGGCTCTATTACGGGAGCTATAGTAGTCGTTATATTAGGCGTTGTTATTTTTGGAGTTATGGCAAACAGTAAATTATCATATAATGAAGTTGAAACTAAAATGATTAAAGCAACTGAAAAATATTATTTAAGTAATAAGAATCTTTTACCCAAAATAGAGGGAGAAGAAGTAAGTCTAGATGTTAGTACCTTAGTTGCGGGTAAATATATGAAAAGTTTATCTGATTTGCTAGATAAAAACACATCATGTCAAGGTAAAGTAACAGTTAAGAAAAATGGAGAGCGCTATTTTTATAACCCTAGCTTAACTTGTGGAGATAAATATAGTACTAAAACTCTAAGAGAAGTTATTATAGGTAAAACTGATTTAACTAGTGATGGTAGTGGAATATATGATCTTAATGGGGAAAAAGTATTTAGAGGAGAGAATCCTAATAATTATGTTTCTTTTGCAAAAGGTATATGGAGAATAGTTAAAGTTGATAAAAAAGGAAACATAGAGCTTATATCTTATAATAATGATATTAGCAAATCAAGTGTTCTTTGGGATGACCGATATAATGCTGAAAAAGATTCCACTGTAGGAATAAATGATTATCCAAAGAGTAGAATAAGAGAAACTCTTGTTAATTACTATAATAATGAAAAGTTTTTTACTGAATTAGATAAAGCCAGAATGATTGCTAATAACTTTTGTATTGGAAAACGTTCTAAGACTGATACATCTAAAGATGGTAGTGCAGAATGTGGACAGGTTATGGAGCTTGAACCAATTGGGTTATTGCCAGTCTATGATGTCTTAAATGCTAGTTTAGATTTAAATTGTAAAGCTACTAAGGATTCCTCATGCCAAAACTATAATTACTTAGTAAAGCAAGGGGATAAAATAACTAACTCTAATTATTGGTTAGGAACTGCTACAGCAGAAGATACCTACAATGTATATACTTCCTATGTTGGTACAGTGGCAGAAAAAAGAGCAGGATCAACAGCCTCTTTAAGACCGGTAATTTATTTGAATAGTAATGTCTTATTTAGCAAAGGCTTAGGGACTCTTGATAATCCATATATTATTAAGTAACTAAAAAAGGCCAAAAACACACTAAATACGGTAAGGATTGATTATTTAAACAAAAAGTGTTATAATATGGTCATTATTTCAAAAGGGGGAATAAAATAATGATTATTAATGAAGAAGAAAGTAAAAAAATGTCTGAAATGAAGGAAATAGAAGAATTAAAAGCTAAACTTCATCAGAAGGAAAAAACTCAAAAAATTGTTATAACAACAATTGCAGGTACTACTTTAGCAATATTTTTACTAGGAGGGGCTATCTCTTTATTAAGTAATAAAAATAATAAGCATGAAGCAGAGCCTTATTCAAATAGTATTAATATTAACGAGGATATGAAAAATAGTAGCAAAGAAGAAGAAGATGTGGTTAATCATTTAAAGAAGGATAATACCACAATAGACTTTGATTCTTTTAAAGAATTCCCAATTGTATACAAATATAGTGATAAAGGCGAAAGATCTGCTTTGACTGCAACAATGAATATAAAGCGTAGTGAAAGTAGCGAAGAAACAATATTAGGCGGTGAGAATTTTGCTTTCTTACTATATAAAGATGCTGCTGGAGCTAATGAAGTAGTGTTTATTAATATGAAAGAATATATCGCAGATAGAAAAAATTGCCATGAATATATATCAGGAACAACTTTTGATTGTACAACTTTGCTTAACCCTCTTACAAAGAAGTTTACTGATGTAACGGTAGTGCCATTTTTAGACGCAATGTCTTTTATTAAAGCTCATACGAAAGAATTAGTGGATGCAAGTAAATATCTCATGTCTTATATTTTAAGCGTTGATGATATTTATGATACTATTGATGAATATTATAAGTTGATTGGAACTAATGAATTAATTACAAGACATGTGCCTAACTATGAATTTGTACCACCTAAAAGTGAAAATTTTATATATCGCTAGTATAATAAACAAGTTGAATATTAAGGAATATTAAGGAATATTAATAAAATAATAAATATAAAATAATTTAATTAAAAGGGGACTAAAAATTTTAGTGCCCTTTTATTTTTTGATAGAATATTAACCTTAATTTTTAAAATATATGTCAAAATATATTTTGCTATTTTTTTTTAATATGGTATAATTAATGTATTATAATTGAGTATAGGAGAGTTAGATTGTATGAAAAAAAAGGCTTGTCGAGATAACTATGGATATTTTGCTTTTTGTCTATTGATATTATGTATGATTATCAATATACAAAATGTGTCTGCACAAGGAGTAGAACCAGTTTTAAATGGTTTAATTAATGAAAGATATAATATTAAGGAAGAGGCTGGGACCGTTAAAATGCAACACAATTTAACTAAGGAATATTCAGCTGGTCTTTTACTAGACACAAAGGTAGGATGTGGATTAATTGATCCGGAATTAATAGATTATATCAACAAGATAGTCGGATATGTTAAAATAATAGTGCCAATTTTATTAATTTTATTTGGGGGAGTTGATTTTGGTAAAGCAGTTTTCTCAGGAGATAATGATGCCCTAAAAAAAGCTGCATCATCATTTGCTAAAAGATGTATGGCTGCAGTTGCTATTTTCTTTCTACCTACTATTATAGAATTGCTATTTTCATTGCCAGGAATTAAGGATTTAGTAACAGACCCATTATGTGGTATAAAATAAAATTGGAGGTATATTATGATAGGAGTATTACCGGCGAATCTTTTCTTTGAACTACTAGTACAGTTAGCAGCAGCTATTGATTCAATGATTTTTAGCCTAGTATCATTAATGATGGGACTTTTAATGGATGTATCAAAAATTACTATTAGTTTAGACTTGATTAATAATTTTGCTAGTAGAGTTTATGTTGTATTAGGAATATTTATGCTTTTCAAACTGACTATTAATTTACTTAATGTAGTAGTTAATCCCGAAGCATTAAATGATAAGGAAAATGGCACTAGTAAAATAGTTGTTAAAATAGTAATAGCATTAATTATGCTATTAGCAGTCCAACCGGTTTTTAAATTAGCTATTGATATGCAGGCAAGTATTGTCAGAACAATCCCTAGTTTGCTCCTTGGAACTTCTTCAGGACAAGGAGGAAATAATTCAGGATCTAATGTAAAGTATATGGGAGAGTCCATAGCGGCTCAAACATTTAAAGCCTTTATTACCCCGGCAGAGGCTTGTCAGACAGAAGCTGAAAACATTTTATCTCAAGACAGTTTAAATGGTCCACAATTAACAATTACCAATGTTGCTAATTTAGTATCAATTAATTGTCCCTCTAATTCAGGTGCATTTATGTTTAAATACATGTTTGGTTTTAGTGGTATAACCGGATTGTTTTTAGCTTTTGTTCTTTTAACTTATTGTGTAGATATAGCGGTGCGAGTTATAAAACTAGCTATTTTGCAATTGCTAGCACCCATTCCAATTATAAGCTATGCTGATCCAAAGGCCTCTAAAAAATCGTTTTCAAGTTGGATAAAGATGTGTGGTACAGCATATATTGATTTGTTTATAAAACTAGCCATTATTTACTTTGTTATATTTTTACTCGGACAACTTTTAGCAGGTACTGGGTTTGTCAATTCTGATGGTAGTAAAATAGGCGGATTGGTCTCTATTTTACTAGTTATAGGAATATTCTTCTTTGCTAAACAAGCACCACAGTATATTGCAGATATATTTGGAATTAAGGTAGAACAAGGAGGATCATTCCTAGGTAAAGCTATGGGTATGGTAGGTGCTGGTGCTGGTTTCTTAGGTGGTGCTGCTTTAGGAGGTATCACAGGAACAGCTGGTGGTGCTATAACTGGAGTTATGCAAACTAAATCATTAAAAGGTGGCTGGGAAGGCGCAAAAGCTGGTCTCGCAAATGGAGCAGCTGGAGGCCTACAAGGTGGAATGAAGGGTGCTAATCAGTACCGTAAACAATCAAATGATATTGCTCAGAAGTTAACAGGTGATGACTCATATCAAACTGGTATAAGAGGTGGAGTTACCCGAAACTTAAAGAATGCAGCTAAGGGAGGACAACAAAGCTTAGAACAAGAATATGATAATATAGGTAATAAGGTTCTTGCTCCTTATGCTGGGCAAATAGATGCTGAAGCGGATAATATAGCTAGTCAAGATTCAGGATATCAGGCTTATCAAAATCAGTATTCTGATTTGTCTATGCAAGGTAATAAAAATGATGCAGATTTTAAAACATTCCGTGCTAGTAGCCAAAATTTATCACCTAGTGATAAAAAGGAAGCCTATCAGAATCTTATTAATAAAAGAGCAGATATAAAAAAGCAAATGGGCCAAGTGTCCTTAGAACGTGATGCTTATAAAACTAAAGTGAAGAATAGTCCTGAGACTCAGGCGGAAGCAAAAGAAAAAGTAATTGAAGGAACAACAGAACTTAAAGATAATAAGTATGTGGCAGCTGGTCGCAAACGAGAAGAGTCTAAAGCAAAGAAAGGCCAGAAAGATATAATGACAGATGCTTTAAAAGAAATTCAAAAGGGTATGAAGAAATAAAGAAAGGGATAGTGTGATATAAGTGAATAATTATTTAATTCCAGCTAATACAAAAAGAGGGACATTAATATTTGGTATGTTTAGACCTGCTGATCTAATTATATTTGGAATAGGAATAGGAACTACTTTTTTAGCCATTATGATATTTCAAAATCTAATGAATTCAACAGCTATTACAGTTGCTTGTATTGCTCCAGCAGTAATTTCAGGCGTTTTGGTAGCGCCAGTTCCTTACTATCATAATGTTTTAAATGTTTTAGTAGAGACATATGAATTTTTCACTACAAGACAGAAATTAATTTGGAAAGGATGGTGTTATTTAGATGGCACAGAAAAATAATAGATCTAGATATACAGAAGATTGGCTTCCTATACAAGGTATTAACAATGGTATGATTATGTTACCAGCTCAAATGAAAGTAACAGGAGTAAAGATAGTCCCTAGGAATATTTTTATCCTTGATGAAGACTCCCAGGCAAATGTCTTAGTTGCTTTAAAAAATGTTTATAATCAATTAGACTTTGAATTTTGGCTAATAGTAGCAGATCGCCCTGTTGATATTTCTGTCTATATGTCTCAACTACAACTTTTATATAATACAACAACGAATCCAGCAATTAGAAAATTAATTAATGAAGATATTCAAAAAGGTAATAACTTTATGAATAACAACGTTGTAGATACAGAATACTTTATTATGTTTAAAGAAAAAAACATAGATTTATTGCAGAAAAAAGTTAGATTATTAATTAATGGTTTAGCATCATGTGGTTTATCTTCATCACAAACCAGTAATGAAGATATTAGAATTATTTTAGATAACTTCCTTAACGGAGGAACGACGACAGAGTTTGGGACGGTGATGCCAATATGATAGATATAAAAACACAAATAGCCCCAAAGGGGTTACAATTTAATGCTAGTGATTTCTTTATAAGCGATAAATACGCTACTATTTTAAGTGTAGTTTCTTATCCAAAATATATAGCACCTGGATATTTGTCAAATTTAACTAGTATGGCAGGAATAAAAGTGGTTATTAAGCATATCCCTGTTCCATTTCAGACTATGTCTAAAATGCTAAATAAACAGATTGCTGATTTAAAAGTTAGATATCAAGAGGAAAAAGATAATACTATTCAAGAAAGAATTAGACAAGATGCTGAATCATTAGAGTATTTTACTTCTATGTTAGCAGGTTCTCAAGCTCGTATTTTTGATTTTCAAATGCATATTATGATCACTGCTAATACTAGAGAAGAATTAGAAATGAAGAAGATAAATGTTAAAAACTATCTTGATGCAATGGAATTAAAAGCTATATCCCTTAGATTCGAGCAAGAAAAAGTTTTGAAATCAATTCTTCCTATATTTCCAAAACAAGATATTGAGGATAGAATTGGGACTCCAATTCCTTCTGTTACAATCGCGGCTATGTATCCATTTATTTTTGATACTATTAAAGACCCAGGGTTGTCAACACTTCTTGGAGTAGATTTTTCTGGGGGAGTAATTTTATTTAATCAATTTTTATATCAAATAAAAAAAGAAAATAACCGTAATAATGCCAATTTAATTATTCTAGGAACATCAGGTTCTGGTAAATCAACAGCTGCTAAATTGGTATTAAGAGGCCATATTCGTAATGGTTGTCAAATAGTAGCCATAGATCCTGAAAATGAATTAGAAGAAATGGCAAAGACTTTTGGTGGAGATACTGTTGACCTTGGAAAAGGTGGGGAATATGGAATGATTAATCCCCTACAAATTATTGTAGATGCCGATGAAGAAGAGATAAAACAGGGATTAGGGTATACAGTTTTAACTAGAACATTACAGTTTTTAAAAGCATTTATGAAATATTATGATCCATCTATTGAAGAAGATGTTTTAACATTATTTAGTGAAGTATTACAAGATACTTATAAACGTTTTGCAATAGATTTTGATAGTGATTTTTCGGCTTTCACTTCTAAAGATTATCCTACTTTCTCTGATGTACATGCCACTATTAAAGGAAGAATTATGTCTATGACGGATCATACTCATGAGAGAGATATTATGGAACGTCTTGAATTAAAAATTAGGCCATTGACTAAAGAGTTAAAGTACTATTTCGATGGTCATACAACTATTGCATCAGATAGTGACTTTATGGTATTTAATATCAAGGAACTTATGAATGCTGATGTTAATATTCGTAATGCTTTATTCTTTAATGTTCTTAAGTATGCTTGGGGATTATGTTTAGATAAAGATATTAATACAGTTTTAATGGTTGATGAAGCCCATGTATTATTAAGTGGTAATAATACACTAGGAGCTGACTTCCTAGCTCAAGTTCAAAGAAGAGCTCGTAAATATAATACTGCATCAATTATAATCACACAACAACCGAGTGACTTTGCGGATCCTGGAGTTATCACTCAGGGAAAAGCTATATTTGATAATGCTTCATATTATCTAGTTATGGGTCTTAAGAAACAAGCAACTGAAGATTTAGCAATGTTGATAGATTTGAATGACAATGAAAAAGAGAGTATCAAACGTTATTCACAAGGAGAAGCTTTATTTGTTTGTGGAAGCCGGAGAATGCGTATAAATGTTATTCTAACTAAAGAGGAATTAGAGTCATTTGGAACCGGTGGAGGTTTTTAAACTAATAGTTAGACCGAGCAAGGGTAGGGGGTGAATTTTTTGAATAATAATGATGATGAAGAAAAGAAACCAAAAAAAAGTATG
>JAVWCU010000011.1:0-21880 GCA_036648855.1 Bacilli bacterium | reverse complement strand
GGTGAATTTTTTGAATAATAATGATGATGAAGAAAAGAAACCAAAAAAAAGTATGACTGAAATGGCAACTTCTGTAATTAATTTTATTAAAAAAATTCCTGCCTGGGCTTGGCCAATAATCGGCTATGTAGCAGCAGGAATTGGTGGCGTTTTATTACTACTAATGGTTATTTTAGCTCCTACATTTATTGCTGATTCAGTTAAAGAAGAAGCAGGCCATTGGTTTGAAAAATTAGGTAATTTATTCACTTTTCAAGGATATAATTCCAACGAAGAAGTGGCTGCCAAAATGGAAAAAAAATTTTATAAGGAACTTAACGACCAAAAGAAAAAATATAAAAATAAGTATGGTATTTATCTTAATACTACTTTGATAACAGCAACTTTGTTCTATAATCGAGATTTTGGTAATTATACTTCTGATAATGGTTGCACTAAGCAAGAATATGATGCGGGTTTTTGTGATAATGGAAACAGTGATTTACAAGTTTTAGATAAAGATTTTTATAAGAAAGCCAAAGGTCATATTAAAACACTAGCTAAATATATGACAATTGATATTATCGAAAAAAATAGTTGTGCTAAAAGTAATCCAGGTAGAGTGGAGGCCCCTAAGACAGCGCAGGAAATAGCAGAAGCTAGCAGTGGCTGGGAAAATAATAGCGCTTTTGCTAGTACTAAAACAGTGACTAATAAAGTCTTATATAGTCATGAATTTCCTTATTGCCCATATGAAGATATTTCTGGGTATTATTTATCCGAATACAAAAAAGATAAAGATCTTATAGTCAAGGCCGCAGATAATGTCAATAAAGTATGTGATGAGGGACCATTTAATCCAGCACAGCAGCAGAGATGTCAAATAGCTGAAAAACAGTATGAAAAGCAATTGAAATCATATGATAAATGGGTTGCGGGGGGATTTGTTACTGATACAGATCCTAGTAGCAATAAAAGCCAAATAAGTTTTAATTGCCCATATCTACCTAAACAAGTAGCAGATCCTACACATAGTGTAGTTAATGTACAGTATGATGGTTGTAGTGAACTACCTAATTATATTGAAAGACATGCTATAGATGATAGACGAGGTGGAGTTTATTATTATAAATTAATGACTAAATTTAGGAATATGGGTTTTGAATCAGAAGATAGTTTTATTTCTAAATATTATGCAGCTTATGTAAAAGCTGATGACGAAGAAACTTTAAACAAAAATGTATTAGATGTTGTCAATGGAATTTTTGATTTATATGAAACTATAAAAGATAGTGCAGGTTCTTTTTCAGCACCAGGTGATTATGCTTCATGGAGTCAAAAAGATTCAAAATGGGGTAATGTTCCAATAGGCTTTAGCAATATTTATAATATAGGATGTGCTGCCACCTCCGTTGCTATTTTACTAGCTAGATCAGGCGCTCAAGTTAATTTAAATGGAGAGCTTAATCCAGGGACATTTGTTGAAGCTATGTCAGCAAATGGAGGTTTCTCAGGAGAACTTATAAATTGGGGAGCAGTCAATAATTTTGCACCAACTTTTTTCTATATTGAGTCAGGAACATCATTGTCAGTTGACTATCTAACAGACTTATTAGCAAAGGGATACTATGTTACTGTTAGAGTTTTACCAAGTCCAGAGCAACACTGGGTTGCAATAGAGAAAGTTGAAAATGGGATTGTATATATGAATGATCCAGCCTTTATAAAAGGTGAGAATCATCCAGCAACTGAAGAATTATTTTCCGGTGGATGGGGAACTCCATATGGCATGTATGATTATAGAGTCTATGAAAACCGTAGTTAGGAAAAGAGGAATATAATGGCGTTAAAGAAAGAACATATTATATTAGTAGGAGCACTATTATTGTTTAGTGTTCTTCTTCTGTTTATAGTGGGTGGTAAATCTTTAAAAGGAAATATGCAATTTAATAGCACAGATTATCTAATTTTAGGAGTAGGTAACTACTGGAAACGAGTAGATAATAAATGGTCGGATGTTACAGATTCTAAAGAAATAAAGAAAATGCTAGGGAATCGGCAGTTTAGTGCTTATTCTAACAATAAGTTTATTACAAAGTCTCTATTAATAAAAAATCAAAACAAATGGCAATATAGGGATGAAAATAATAAAATAGTAACAATTTATCCTAGTTTTTTAGCCTATTCTCCAAGCAGTGGAGAAGTTGATTTGGTAGATCAACATTCCATTAAACTTGATGAGACCGATTTACAACTAATTAATAAAGTGATAGAAAATGAAGAAATAATTGTAGATAATACTAGGCCCCTCACTGTATCCGAAAAGATTGTTTTTGACTTTGATCAAGATGGGGAAACTGAGGTCTTTTATATTGCTTCTGATTTATATTCTAATAGTATTAGTTCATCAGAACTAGCTTTTCAGCTCATTTTGTATCAAGATGGGGATAAAGTACAGGTATTAAAGAAAGATATTATTAATAGAACTAAACAATACCAAGAAGCTAGTGGAAATGCAGTGATGACAATTTTAAAGTTTAATAATCGGTCAACTTATGATATTATATTAAATAGGTATAGACCTATGGGTAGCTTGCCTAGTTGTCCAGTTCTATTGACTTTAAAAGATGGACATTTTGAAGAAACTAAAACCTGTCAGGAGGTAAATTTATGAAATTAAAATTTAAAGCCGATGCCCAAGATGTACTGATATTTATTATATTTGCAATATTCTTACTTTATGTAGTAGCATTAGGGGTTTTAAATTTACCTAATCTAGCTTTAAATGGAGAATTTTATGGCTTGAATCCGCTTTCAGCTTTTGAAGGAGATAAAATTGTAACAACTTTAGTCTTTTATTTACTAGCTCTAGGAGGTCTATTTATTAGTGTTAGTTCTTATTTCTTTGATAGAGAAAAGGGCTTTGGTTTTAGTACTCAAAAGACAGATAAGGGATATAGTAGATGGGCTAAAGAAAAAGAAATGAAGGAAGTTCTAACTTTAGTTCCAGTTAAAGCTGACAAAGCTCCTGCTGCGGGAGTGCCACTTATGATTAAAGAAAATGAACTATGGGTTGATAATGGTGAATATCATACTTTAGTAATTGGTGCAACCGGTTCTGGAAAAACACAATCAGTTATTTTACCAACTGTTAAATCATTAGCAAAAGCTAGAGAATCTATGATTATAACGGATCCTAAAGGTGAAATATATGAAAAAACTTCAGAAATGCTAAGGGAAAAAGGTTATGAAATTTTAATTTTAAACTTTCGTGATCCTCAAAATGGTAGTGCATGGAATCCTTTAACTTTACCATATGATATGTATAAAGGTGGAAATCAAGATAAAGCTATAGAACTACTAGATGACTTAGCTTTAAATATTTTGTATGAGGAAAGTAGTAAGGGAGCAGACCCTTTTTGGGAGAAAACATCCGCAGATTATTTTTCAGGAATCGCCTTAGGTTTATTTGAAGACGCAAAACCAGATGAAATAAATATCAACAGTATTAGTTTAATGACAACAGTTGGTGAAGAAAAGTTTGGGGGATCTACCTATGTAAAAGAATACTTTAATGCTAAGGACCCTGCATGTGCTGCTGCAATTAATGCATCTAGTACGATTATGGCTCCTAATGAAACAAAGGGAAGTATTTTAGCTGTATTTAAACAGAAAATAAAACTATTTGCCTCTCGTGCAAACTTAAGTGAAATGTTATCACATAGTGATATTAAATTAGAGTCTATTGGTGAAAAACCAACTGCCTTATTTATCATTGTGCAAGATGAAAAAAAGACATATCATTCACTTGTAACAATTCTTTTAAAACAATGTTATGAAACCTTGATAAGTGTAGCTCAAAAGAATGGTGGAAAACTACCAGTTAGAACCAATTTTTTGCTTGATGAGTTTGCTAATATGCCACCTCTAAAAGATGTTACAACTATGATTACTGCAGCTCGTTCTAGAGCAATGCGTTTTACTATGATTATTCAGAACTTTGCTCAGCTAGATCAAGTATATGGTAAAGAGAATGCTGAGACAATTCGTGGTAACTGCGGTAATATTATTTACCTTATTACAACTGAGTTAAAAGCCCTAGAAGAAATAAGTAAAATGTGTGGAGAAGTTAAATCTAAAAAAGATGAAAAAACTTCATCTACGCCATTAGTAACAGTTAGTGATTTACAGAGAATGAAAGAAAATGAAGTTATTGTCATGAGAATGAGAAAGCAACCATTTAAAACCAAGTTTGTACCAGATTGGAAATTAGATTGGGGTAAAAAATATCCTAAAGCCGGTTATCCAAATCGTGAAAAACAAGAAGTACATACTTTTGATCTTCGTGAGTTTGTGAAAGAGCAAAAGCGTAAAAAGTTATTTGAAATGATGGATAGCGCTAATAATAGTTCAGAAGCTCCAGGAACTCAGGCTTCAGGTTTTTCTCCTTTTCCTCCTAATCCACTTGGACAACTAGATACAAATAATCATGTTTCTGCTTTAGATAACAATCTGATAAAACCTAGCCAATCATCAAGTAGTGCTGGTGATGATGCATTTGACGTTGATAGTTTTATGAAGAAATTAGATATTAAAATGGCGGAAATGGAAGCTGAAGAAAAAAGAAATAATGAAAATAATAAATCAGCGACACCTATTCCTCCTAAAGAAGAAACTCCAGTTGTCAGTAATAATCCTACCATTAGCGAAGTTATTTCTACAGTGACTAAATCTCAACCAGAGGGCAGTTTAGTTCATGAAGAAAATATTAAGGCACCTATTGCAGATGATATTCCTGATGATAAGTTCTTTGATGATTTCTTTGATGATGATAAAGATGATGAATAAGGTTACTTTGAAAGTAACTTTTTTGTTTTTTTATAACTAGTAAAGCATATAATATAGTGGTGATTAAGGTGAATAGTATTACTGTATCAGAGCTACTTCTCTTATTTAATCCTGATATTATTGATATTAGGGATAATAATCTATATAGAGAAGGGCACATTCCTGGAGCAAACAATATTCCTATTGATCTCTTATTACAGGACCCCAGTCGTTATATAAAGTCAGCAGGAACCTACTATCTATATTGTGACTTTGGATTAACTAGCAGTCGTATATGTCAAGTACTAAGTCAACTAGGGTACAATGTCATCAATATTGCAGATGGCTATTATGGCTATGAAATATTAAAGAAGTAATGCAACACTTCCTTTTTTTTGCTATAATAGTATTAGCATAAATGGAGGCAAACATGGAATATATTATCTTAGGTCTATTAATACTAATCATTCTTTTTTTAATCGTAGTAATTAGTATGTTATTTGTTAAAAAGAACAATAATAATGATATGACAGAAAGACTTGGCCGTTTTGAACTTAATATTACTAAAGAGATGAATGGTTTTAAAGACGATCTTAGTAAAGAATTAAACGGAGATTTCTCTTTGTTAAATGAAAAAATCGAAAATCGTCTAAATCATATTAATGACAGAGTAAATGAAAGATTAGATCAAAACTTTGAAAAAACTAATAAAACTTTTACTTCTGTAATAGAAAGACTTAGCAAAATAGACGAAGCTCAAAAGAAAATAGAAAGTTTATCTGGTGATATAGTATCTCTGCAAAGCATCTTAACTGATAAGAAAAGTCGTGGTATTTATGGAGAGGTTAACTTAAATCATATTTTAAGCAATGTCTTTGGTGCTAAAAATGACACTATCTATCAGCTTCAAGTAACTTTGCCAAATGGAACAATTGCAGACTCTGTTCTTTATGCTCCAAATCCACTGGGCATGATTTGTATTGATTCTAAATTTCCTCTAGAAAATTATAGACAGATGGTAGATAAAAAGAAGTCTCAAGCTGAACGAGATATGTATGAAAAACAGTTTAAACTTGATATTAAAAAGCATATAGATGCAATAAGTAATAAGTATATTATTCCAGAATTAACTGCAGACCAAGCAATTATGTTTTTACCAGCAGAAGCTATTTTTGCCGAATTAAATGCTTATCATTCTGATATCCTAGATTATGCCTACAAAAAGCGAGTTTGGATTACTTCTCCAACTACATTAATGTCTACTTTAACAGTTATTCAAATGCTTCTTAAGAATATGGAAAGAGATAAATATACATCTATTATTCATGAAGAACTAAATCGCTTAGGAATAGAGTTTTCCCGCTATAAAGACCGTTGGGAGAGGTTGTCAAAAAGTATTCAAGCTGTTAACCGTGATGTTGAAAATGTTAATATTACAACCGAAAAAATAACAAAAAAGTTTGATTTAATTAATCAAGTTCAAGTTGAAAAGTTAGGAGAGGAAAATAGAAATGAAATTGATACATTTATTGAATAAATTAATGAAATATGGTTTTCCTATTTATGCATTATACCGGATAATTATAATGCTTACTGCTAATACCTACAGCCGAATAGCAGTAACGGCATCTGTATTTTTTCTAGTATTAGTTCCTTATTTATTAAAAAAAATATTTCACTATAAAATGACAGATATCATAGAATTCATTTATCTTATTTTTATTTTTCTAGCTGTAATTCTAGGTAGTGTAGTAAATTTATATTCAACTATTTGGTGGTGGGATATTTTAGCCCATACTATTTCAGGTATTCTAACTTCAATAGTAGCTCTGCTTATTTTAAAAAGATATAACTGTCTTCATAATAAGAAGGCTCTATTTGTTATAATATTTATGGTGACTTTTTCATTAGGAATAGCTTCTCTTTGGGAATTTTTTGAGTTTGCGGCCGATAATATTACCGGAGGAGACACCCAGTGGGTATTAACTACTGGTGTAGATGATACCATGATAGATATGTTAGTAGCTTTTCTAGGAACTTCTATATTTTCTATTTATTACTTTATTGTTAGTAAAACAAAATCTAAATCTCTAACTCATTTAGAAAATTTACTATAAATAGTCATTTGACTATTTTTTTTGGTATAAAATTTATGAGTTTTCTTATACTATAATTATCAGACTAAAATTAGTTGATGTCTAATAGACTAATTATAGGTGAAGTTATGTTTACACACTTATTTTTCTTCCTAATAGGCTTTGGTTTGACAGTAATAGGTTGTACCTACTGGGTAATTTACTTAAACTTAATGACAGTGGGATTTACTTTAATAGAGTATATTACATTTTCTTTAAGCAGAGTTGAGTGTTTATACGCTATTATTGGTTTTATTATTATGACATTAGCTATTTTCTTAAAAGGAGGTCATATACTTGATTTATATATATGATATTTTACTAAATTGGACTGATCCTGAATCTATTTATAATTTCTATGAATGGAGAACTGGTGATACTATAGAACATATTAAAAGAATGCCTCTAGTTAAAGTAACCAAGCAAACACTTAGTGATTTTCTAAATAACAAAGTTATAATTCCTTCAGACTTTTTAAATACCATTAAAGAAATGACTGAAGTATTTCGCAATAAAAAAGTTGAGACAGTTACTTATGCCACCTGCTTATCAGATGGAGTTAAAGCTCTAGCCTTTGAATTTAATGAAGGTGGAGAATTAATATATCACAGCACAATGTTATTAGATGAAGAAGAAGATATAATAGATTTGGTTTCCAAAACAGAATTTATGGATATTAATTATAAAATAAAAAGTCCTATCACTAATATAAACAATGGCCTTACCAGGTTAGAGGTAGATAAAAAGCAGTTTTTAATCAAGGAACTAGAACAGGCCCATAAAACTCAAAATGGAACTAAACTCAGTTACTTGTATCAAGAATATTTTGCAGCATCATCAGATGATTCTAATTATATGTATAACAAATTAATTGAAAGTTTTACTTCTTTTAGCAATAATCATGAAAAATTATATCAACTATTAAAATTATCGATGACAAAAAAACAGGTATAATACCTGCTATCTTAATAATCTATATGCATATTAGTTTTAATTTGCATCATAACTTCCTTAGCTTTCTCTCTAGCTTTTTCAGTCCCTTCTTGTAGGACCTTATCAATTATTTCTGGATTTTCTTCATAATATTTTCTCTTATCTTGAATTGGTTTTAAATAACTGACAATATTGCTAATTAGTTGTTTTTTGCAGGCTACGCATCCTCGACAACCAGCTTTACATTCTTTGCAGATAGTAGGGAGTTCATTTTCACTAAACAACTTATGATAATAATAGACCATACAAATCTCGGGATTAGCCTTATCATCTTTTTTAATTTTAGCCGGATCAGTCAATGCATTCATAACCTTTTTTCCTATTACTTCTTCACTATCAGATAGATAAATAGCATTACCTAAACTTTTACCCATCTTAGTACCACCATCTAAGCCCTTTAAACGAGGAGTTTTACTAATCATTATTTCAGGTTCAGTCAAAGTATTACCGTAAATATGGTTAAACTTTCTAACTATTTCTCTAGCTTGCTCCAAGTGAGGAGCCTGATCTTCCCCAACCGGAACTAAATCAGCATTAAAAATTGCAATATCTGCAGCTTGACTTACAGGATAACCAAGGAATCCATAAGTAATACTCTCCCCATCATTACCAAATAAAGTTTGTTTTTGCAAAACTTCAGCTTTAGTAGTGGGATTTCTAAATAGTCTAGAAACAGTTACTAAATTAGAAAAGAAAATAGTTAATTCTGCTATTTCAGGTATTTTTGATTGAATAAAAATATTTGTATATTCCGGATCAATTCCACAAGCTAAGTAATCAATAGCAAGTTCTCTAATACTAGTTCTTATTTTACTAGGATCATCAAAATTATCAGTTAAAGCTTGAACATCCGCTATTTCTATAAAAGTATTATATTCATATTGTAAATCAACACGCATCTTAATTGAACCAAAGTAATGACCTATATGAAGTTTCCCAGAAGGTCTATCTCCCGTTAATATTGTTTTTTTCATAAAATACCACATCCTTATATTTATTCTATCATAAAACAAGGTAATACTGGTAATAATATTGACAAGGACTATTCAAATATACTATAATGGCGCTATAAACGAAGAACAAGAAGAGTAATAAGAACTACAAATAAGCGAGTTAGAACTGGTGTAAGCTAACATTTATCTTATGAAAAACACTTGGGAGTTACTGAAAGAATAAAGTAGAATCAGTCGGATACACGCCGTTATGTGAAGAGTGATGATATATATATCATAATTTGGGTGGTACCGCGGATTTAACAGGATTCGTCCCTTGTGGACTAGAATTACTGTTTTTATTTTATAAAAAATTAGGAGGAATGAAATAATGAAATTAGATGTAAGAGAAATAATGTTAGATGTAAATAAGTATATTGGAGAAGAAGTCACACTTCAAGGCTGGATTAGAAATCACCGAAAGCAAAAAGAATTTGGTTTTATCGATTTCTTCGATGGTACTCATTTTAAAACGGTTCAAGTTGTCTATGATAATAAACTTTCTAATTTTGATGAAGTTAGCAAGTTTAGAGTAGGTAGTGCCATAACGGTAACAGGTAAAATGCTTCTATCACCAAAAGAACAGCAAGATTTTGAAATTGGAGCTAGTAGTGTAACTTTAGAAGGGGATAGCCCTGAAAATTATCCAATTCAACCTAAAAGACATACTAGAGAGTTCCTAAGAGAGATGGCTTACCTTCGCCCCAGAACGTCCTTATTTCAGGCCGTATTTAGAATAAGAAGTGTAGCCTCAATGGCAATTCATACTTATTTTCAAGAACGAGGATATGTTTATTTTCATGCTCCATTAATTACCGGTTCAGACTGTGAAGGAGCAGGAGAAATGTTTCAAGTTACCACCCTTGATTTAAATAAAGTAGCATCAACTGGTAAAGTTGATTATAGCAAAGACTTTTTTGGAAAACATACTGCTTTAACTGTATCTGGTCAATTGCAAGGGGAAGCATTTGCCATGGCATATAAGAAAATATATACCTTTGGTCCGACTTTTAGAGCTGAAAATTCTAATACTAAAACTCATGCCTCAGAATTTTGGATGATAGAACCAGAAATAGCTTTTTGTGATTTAAATGAGTTAATGGATATAGAAGAAGAAATGCTAAAATATGTTGTTAATTATGTTATGGAGAAGTGTCCATCAGAACTAGAATTCTGTGATAAATTTGTAGAAACAGGTTTACTTCAGAAACTAATTCATCTAGTATCTAACAAAGCTGCTCGAGTATCTCATGAAGAAGCTATTAGAATACTACTTGCTAGTGGTAAAAAATTTGAATATACACCAGTTGCAGGTCAAGATTTAGCTAAAGAACATGAGAAGTATTTAACTGAAGAATATTTTGATTCCCCAGTTTTTGTTACTGACTGGCCAAAAGATATTAAGTCTTTCTACATGAAACTTAATGCTGATAATAAAACAGTTGCGGCTGTTGATTTATTAGTTCCAGGATCTGGTGAATTAATGGGAGGCTCAGAAAGAGAAGTAAACTACGATAAATTAGTAGCTAGGATGAATGAAATGCATGTTCCTGTTGAAGGAATGGAGTGGTATCTAAACCTTAGAAAATATGGGGGTTGTATTCATTCTGGATTTGGTATGGGTTTTGAAAGATTACTAATTTATTTAACAGGTGTTGAAAATATTAGAGATGTTATTCCATTCCCAAGAACCCCTAATAGTTGTGATTTTTAAAAATATGTATAAAAACAAATAAATTTCTCACACTATAAATGAGGTGAGAAAGAATGAAAAAAATAGTAATATTTATTTTAGGAGCAGTTTTAATAACCGGGTGTAGTTTTGGGGATATGATGAATACTCCAACAAAACGCGTAGAAGAATTTTTAGGAAAATATCAAACTGTAGATAGTGTTGTAATAAAACAGTTAGATGATGTTATATCTAGAAATGATACCCTTGATAGCGAGCAAAAAAAAGACTATAAAGAGTTGTTTAAAAAGCAGTATCAAAATTTAATGTATAAAATTAAACAAGAAACTGTAGATGGAAGTAAAGCAAAAGTAGATGTAGAAATAGAAGTATTTGATTATAATAGAACTATAAAGGAAGCTAATCTTTACTTAGAATCTCATAAAGAAGAATTTAAAGGCCAAGATAACTCCATTGATTCTAAAAAATTTATGAATTATAAAATAAAGAAAATAAAAGAAACAAAAGATAAAATAAAATACACACTAAATTTTACTCTTACTAAAAAAGATAAAAAATGGACCATGGATGATATTACAGAAATTATGAGACAAAAAATTCATGGAATGTATCAAGAATAATATTATAAAGAGGACTAAACTAGTCCCTTTTTTCATATAATTAACTAGGTGATTATATTGCATAAAATTATAATGTTTTTCCTTTTAAGCAGTTACTTAATCTTCCCGTTTTCAGTTTCTTCTTTAAGTGTAAGCGCTAGAAATGCAGTAGTAATGGATATAGATAGTGGGCGAATACTTTACTCAAAAGCAAAAGATGAGCCTCATTTGATTGCCTCTATTACTAAAATAATGACTTGTGTATTAGCAATCGAGTCAGGTAAAACAGAAGACATTGTAACTATAGGAGAAGAAGTTTTAACTATGTATGGCTCTAATATTTATTTAGAATTACATGAGAAAATGAAATTAAAAGACTTATTGTATGGCTTAATGCTACGAAGTGGAAATGATGCCGCTATCGTTATTGCTACATACATAGGATCAACTGAAGCTAAATTCGTTGAACAGATGAACCAAAAAGCCAAAGAAATAGGTATGGACAACACGATCTTTACCAATAGTCATGGATTAGACGAAAAAACCAAAAATTATTCTACAGCCCATGATATGGCAAAATTATCAGCCTATGCTAGTAAGTTGCCTCTTTATAGAGAAATATCAAAAACAAAGAAATATACTGTAGCAAGTGAAACAAAAACCTACATATGGCATAATCGCAATGATTTACTTTATAGTTATAAATATGCAACCGGAGGCAAAACAGGATATACTCCAAAAGCTGGGAAAACTCTAGTTACAACCTCTAATAAAAATGGCTTAGCATTAACGGCAGTTACTTTAAATGACGGTAATCAATACAAGACACAGATAGAACTATATGAAGATATCTATAATAAATATGATAATTATATTATTTTAAATAAAAATAAGTTTAAAATAGATGAGGCTTTTTATAAAGACAAAATTATTATTAAAAACTCTTTTTCTTATCCCCTTACTTCTTCTGAAAAAGATCAAATAAAAATATTAATTCAGTTAACCAAATTAGAAAAGTATAAAGATAATACTATTGTAGGCATGGCAAAAGTTTATTTACGGGATACTTTATTAAAAGAAGAACCGATTTACGTATTAAAAAAAGAAAAAGTGGGAATAAAGTATATTATTACCTCTATTTATACTTGGTTTACTACGGTTTTCAATTGCAATTAGAAAAACTTTCCTGTATAATGTAGCCTAGGTGATGGAAGTGGAACGTTTACAAAAAGTAATTGCTAACGCGGGAGTTTGTTCTAGGCGTAAGGCAGAAGAATTAATAAAAGCAAGAAAAGTCAAAGTGGATGGTGAAGTAATAACCGAACTTGGGACAAAAGTAGGGGAGCATCAAGAAATAACCGTTGACAATATCAAACTTGCTACTGAGCAAAAAGAATATTACTTATTTAACAAACCAAGAGGGGTAGTTACTACTACTAATGATGATAAAGGTCGAAAAACAGTTATGGATTATATCCCTACGAATAAGCGAATTTATCCTGTAGGAAGACTAGACTATGATACAACAGGCTTATTATTTTTAACTAATGATGGTGATTTAGCTAATCAAATGATGCATCCCTCATCAGAACTTGAAAAAGTGTATATTGCAAAAGTAAAAGGAATTGCTAAAGGAGAACATCTAGTACCCCTAAAAAGTGGAGTTATGTTAGATGAAATAAAAGTAATCCCTGATTATGTTAAATTGCGTAAAACAGATAAAGTTTCAAATACTTCTATAATAGAAGTAGTAATACATGAAGGAAAAAATCACCAAATCAAGCGTATGTTAGCAGCAGTGGGATTAGAAGTCATTAAACTAAAAAGGGAAAGAATCGGATTTTTAACTTTAAAAGGGTTAGAATCTGGAGAATATCGTAAGCTTAATCCAAAAGAAGTGAAACAATTACATGAATTTTTAAATAAAAAGTAAATTATTTTAATTTACTTTTTCATGTGCTTTTATAGATAATATAAAGGAGACTAGTATGATTGATGAAGAAAATAATATTTTAAATATAATTAACTATAATTTATTAAAATGTAGAAGCTTTGAAGTTATAAGGGATAGTTTAAATATATCTAGTTCTGAATTAATAGAGTTTATTTCTGAAATAAACAAAAGAAATAATCAGACAATATATATTAAATCTACAAATGGTATCCCTCACATTGCTTATTCAAAAAGGGAATACAAAATTCACTGTTTTGCTTTTCCTCATAATACATTAAAACTTATGCTTGTTAGTGATAAGCATATTGGCCATAGTGAAGACAATATTAAATATATTACCAGTGCTTATAATGAAGCCATAAAGCGTGGCGTAACTTATGTGTTTGATTTAGGAGATATCTTAAATGGTCCTAGTAATAGAATCCATAATCCACGTAAAATTAGTGCTGGTAATTTAGATACCTCATTAGCTAGATTAAAAATGTATCATCCAACTGATATACCCACTTATTTTATAACGGGTAATCATGATTTAAAATTCATGGAAAATGATAAATGTGATATCGGTAGAGTAATTGCCAGTGAATGTAAAAATATGTTTTTTTTAAATAACTTATTTTCATGCCTAGATATAGGTGGATTAAAAATTAATTTAAGCCACGGGAGCATGGAAAACAAGCGATTAAGTGAAATAAAAATCAATAAAGAATTTCGCTTTTTAAAACTTAATGCCCCTCATATAATTTGCCAAGGACACTTTCACATGGGAGGAGAACCCATAGGGGGTGAGACATTATTGTGCCAGGTACCAAGTTTAAAAAGTGTAGACTCATCTACCAATAAATTAAGTAATTATCAGGCAGGTGTTTTATTCCTAACAATAAAAGAATTTAATAAAGTATATGAAATTGAAGTAGAAAGACAAGAATTTATAGAATCTAAAACCTTAGTTAAAAAAGAGGTATATATTAAAAAAAGTTAAAAAGATTCCTGCCAATAAAAAAATCACCTATAGTGATTTAATTAGAAGCTAAAGTGTTAACCTCTATTGCCCCGGTAGGACAACTTTCAGCTGCATCCAATACTTCAATTTCCTTTTCTTTAGCAATACTATCTACTATAACTTCAGCCAACCCATCATCCCCAAGTTCAAAAGTCGAACTAGAAATAGCTTGGCATGCTCCACATCCAATACATGATTCTTTTAGTACCTTTACTTTCAAATTAATCACTCCTTACGTATATTATAAAATAGATAATGAATATTAACAACAATTTTTAGAACAGTATATTATTTATCTAAATTTTATGATATGATAATTATCATAAGAGGTGAAGTTCATGGGAAGTAGAATGGAGCGATATGTGGATAATCTACAAGAAAAAAAGTCTAAAAGTAGATTAGATAAAAACAAAGATTTATATGATAGTTTTTATAAACAGACCATCTACAAACAAGTGGGAGAAATAGAACCTGATAATCGCGCTGTTGATTTAAATCATATGAACCTTCAAGAAAATACCACCAGAGAAAATTATCAACGAATAAAAGAAATTCAAGATGTAATAGACATGAACAGAGTTAAAAAAAGTGAAGATTTATCTGTGTTTTTCCATGAAAATGAAGATAAAATATATGATATTAATAGTGTCCTGACAGCTGCCAAGAAAAATAGGGAAGAAGTAGATGAATTAGATAAAAAACGCAAACTGAGAAACACCGATTATAATGTGCTAACTAATATGAGCCCTGAAGCTATTGCTAACTATAAAAAAGAGTCAGCACATTCTATCTCTAGTGAATATAATAAAACTGATGATAATTATAATCGAGATAATGACCTAGCAGAATTAATTAACACGATTACAACAAAATCACTAATTAATAGTTCTGCTAAGAATGAAATTACTGGTAAAAATAGCGAATTACTAGAAGACCTAATGCCAAATAGTTTAAATGAAACAGTAATTTCAGAATCACTTAGTAAAGATATTCTAGAAAATGAACTACAAAAAGAGAGCGAAAAAAGTGAGGGTACAACTAAGCGAGAAGATAATGTAGATCATTCATTTTATACTAGATCAATGGATTTAAGTGATACGGATTTTGATGAGGATGGCAGTGATGAATTCATAGAAAAAAAGCCATCTATTAAAACCTTTTTAATAGTCTTGCTAGCAGTAATTTTTACTGCAGCTATAGCTATTTATATATATTATTTAATAAATCGTTTATAGGAGGAAAGAAAAATGATACAAAAGAGAGACGTTGCTACTAATTTGTTACTAACCCTAATTACCTGTGGTATTTATGGAATATTTTGGTTAATTTCCATTACAAATGAAACTGCTATAGTTAACAAAAATCAAACTACTAGTGCAGGTATGACTATCTTATTAACTGTTTTAACCTGTGGTATTTATTCTATTTATTGGAATTATAAAACAGCTCAATTAATTTATGAAACAGAACAAGAGAGAAATATTGTGGCTAGTAATAATGCTATAGTTTGTTTGATATTATCTCTATTTGGATTAGATCTTGTATCTTATTGTATATTACAGTCTGAGTTAAATAGAATATCAGATTCTGTAGTTTTAAAGTAAAATGCTAAGAAGAACAATCAAACTGATGGTAGTAGTTTTCCTTTTTTCAATTATGGGAATAGGATTACTCCTACTATTTAATTATTACGACATAGGCATTCCTTGCTTGTTTCACCAATTAACAGGCTTATATTGCCCAGGGTGTGGCTTGACAAGAGCATTTATCATGCTACAAAATTTCGACTTATTTGGGGCAATTAGGATGAATGCTCTAATTGTTTTTATACCGATAGTTTTAATATACATAATTATTAGTATGATAAGGTATATTAAAAATACTAAACCATATTTTCTTAAAATTCCTCAACCAATCACTTATCTTATTCTGTTTTTAGTTGTGATATTTGGAATTATAAGAAACATACCAGGTTTTGAATATTTTCGTCCTTATTAGTAGAGAAATCTACTTTTTTTTATTAATAAACATATACTTACTTAGGTGAAATTATGAAAAATAAAATTAATCTAATCCATCAGCAAAGAAAATCAAAGAAAAAAATTCTAATTTTATCATTGATAGGTATTGCCTTATCTACATCTATTTTAATTTTTTATATTAGTAGTAATATCTGGCCTGTATTAATGCACTATGCTAAAGTAGATGCCAAGTATATTGTTACAGAAATAATGAATCAAGCAGTAAAAAATAAGATACCCAGTCAATTACAAAAACAAGAACTATTCAAAACAAGTAAAGATGAGCGGGGTATTATTACTATGATTGATTTTAATCCGGTCGTCATTAACCAATTACTAACATTTACTAATCAACTAGTTAGAGATAATCTAAAAGCTCTGGAAAATGGTGATGTAGTTTTTCTGAAAAAGTCAGATATAATATTAGATAATGCTCTTTTCAAAAAAATTAAAAAGGGCTTAGTTTCTAAAATACCTATGGGTACAGTTACTAATAATGTATTACTATCTAACCTTGGCCCTAAAATACCCGTAAAAATTCATTTTATAGGTAACGTTACAAGTAGTGTCAGCTCTAAAGTAACTAGTTATGGCATTAATAATGCCATGATGGAAGCATTTGTTAAAGTAAATATAAATGTCCAAATAGCCTTGCCGTTATCATTAGAAGAAATAAGCGTTATGACAGAAATTCCAATTGCTATGAAAATGATTCAAGGGCAAGTCCCTAATTATTATCAAAAAGGTTATGACCGAGACTCTCTATTATTATCAACTCCCATAATTAAATAAGAAATATTACATAATACAAGTAGTAATTATGATATAATATATAATATAATCAAGTTGCTTATCCTTAATAATTGTAAGCTACAAAGATTTTATTAGTAAAGGAGAATTAATGAAAAACATTGTATTAAATGAGAATGAATATGAACTAATCCAAAAAAATAAGGAAGTATTTGACAGTGAAATAGTAAAGGAAAAATGCACAGATTATTTTGCAGAATTCGATTATATTTTTGGAGATTATGCCTATGATAAATTACGCTTAAAAGGTTTTTATGATGAAACTAATGATAATGTTAAAGATATAAATAATATAAAATACTTAAATCAGTATATAGAAAACTACTGTGCATATAATTGTGGATATTTTTTATTGAAAAAAATCAAATAAAGGTTGAAATATATAGAAAACATGATAGAATAGATATATAAGATAATAAGGAGGTACCATGGAAAAAAGAATTATGTCAATTGTACTAGAAGATGGATCAATTGATGAAGTAGAGGTATTATTAGCATTTGAATTTAACGATACAAAAAAGGAATTTGTTGTTTACACTAAAAATGAAACTGATGAAAATGGCAATGTTACAATTTATGTGGCATCACTTAGAAAAAAGAATAATGATCAATATAGTCTAGGAAATATTCAAAACGATGAAGAATGGACTAGAATAAAAGAAGTACTACGTGAACTTTCTAAAAATGAAGAATAGTAGATAGGAGGCAAGGAAAATGATTGATATAGAAGATGTAGTTAGCAAAAGGAAAAGGCTTAAAAATATATCTCCGATAGCGAATATAGAAGATATTTTTAAAGCTACTGTATCTCTTGAAGATAGAGTCAGTGTACTTAAAGCATCTAAAAAAACCTATAATGCATATAAAGAACTGGCTACTGTTAAGCAGAAAAAAGCAGAGCCTATTGCTAGCAATTCAAATAAAATAGTAAAAGAGTCAATTAATCATAAAGTTTTAAATAATATTAATTATGATGAGCTTGCGGCTTTATCTAAAGCTAACGCATCAGGTTCATATGAAGGCAGTAAATTAAGATTATCTGCAAAACAAATTGCTGCAATCAAAAAAGTAAAAGTGCAAACAAGTGAGTTGAACAATAATAATTCAACGATAGAAATAAAAGAGGAACCAAAAATGGAAATGAAACCAGAGATGCCTGTAAAACCAATTATGGAAACAGTAGTAGATTTACCAGTAGAAAAGCCAACTAAAGTAGAAGAGAAAAAAGAAGAAATTATTAACAAAAAAGAAACTATTCAAGAAGTGGAAATTGCTTTAGATGATCAAAAAGTTCCTGTTCCTAAGGACTTATCTAAAAAAATAGAAGGTATTGATAGTGTATCTGCAGAAATAGCAGCTACTCGTAGTGAGATAAATGCTATAAAGAATCAAATTCAAGGAAATAAACAAGAAACTACTACTTTAGGAATGGATACTGTTGAAAAGGAAAAACAGATAGAAAGAAATAAAGAAGCAATATCAGCAGTGGCAAAATATGTTAAACAAATTGAACTAGCTCTTGATAGTGTAAGAAATGCAGAAAAAGAGAATAGAAAAAGAATTGAACAAGAACTTGCTGCCAGTGAAGAATTATTAAAAGAACAAAAAGCCGCTAATTTAAAGGCTACTCAAAAAGCTGAGGAAACAGCTAAACAAGCTGAAGAAATGGCTAATAAAAATATTCAGATAGCTAATTTGGCAACTCAAATTCTTGGAGACAAGGTAGAAACAAGTTTAATTCAAACAGAGCCAACTAAAGAAAATAAAGCAGTTGTAGGATTTAATCCTTTTGCTCTAGATGCTTTATCTACAATATCTAAAGAAGAAATAGAGTCAGTTGGAGCTCGTCAAAGATAAAACACTCAATTACTTAAAAGAATAATTACTTTATTCTTTTTTTTGTCATATCATAAGATTTATTTAATTACATAAAGTAATAGTGGGTGAGTAAATGAAAAATACCATTAAGTACTATTATAATTTAGCAGTAGATAATATTCGTTTTTCTCATCAAACATATTATTTTTCCCACCAAAATCAGGAATACATTTTGACCATGTATAATAGAAGACCACTAGAGGAAGCAAAGACATTATATCTTTTAAATTTAGAAGCTATAGTGAAGGATAAAAATTATCATAGAATAATTTTGAACAAAGAAAACAGTGTTATTACAGTTATAGAAAATATACCCTATGTTTTGATAAAACTAGCAAATAGTAATCATAAACAGATTGATATAGAGAATTTAAAAGCTGTTCCAATTAAAATTACTAAGGATTTACAATCTCTAAGTCACTTTAATTGGGTTTACCTATGGTCTCAAAAAATAGATTATATTGAATATCAAATAGAACATATTAAATTAGGACACTTAGATTTAATGAATAACATTTGGTATTATATAGGATTAGGGGAAAATGCCATTAGTTATATACAAAATACTGTTTTAGAAGAAAAACCCACAAGTGAAGATGGCATGACTATTTCACATAGAAGAATCAACTTTACAGATGATTTATGTCAGTACTACAATCCACTTTCACTAATAATTGATCATCCAAGCAGAGATTATGCAGAATACTTGAAATCATATTTTTTATCAGGAAGTTATAGTTTAACTAAACTTGAAGATTATCTTGAATCAATAGTATTATCGCAATATGGTTATCGATTATTGTTTGGAAGATTGTTATTTCCTTCTTTTTATTTTGATGCTTATGAAAAAATGATAGATAAAAAAATCACTGAAAAAAGTATGCTTTTAATAGCCGAGAGGGGAAATGAATATAAGGAATTTTTAGTAGAAATATATCATATTTTAAAAAAGCATAGCTATTTACCAGAAGTAACTTGGCTCATAAAAAAAATATGACTAAATCACATTTCTAACTTCTACTACTTCCGGAACCTCACTCGTGATTGCAACTTCAATGCCATCCTTTAGTGTGTATTCCATAAGACTGCATTCACTACAAGCACCAGATAATTTAACATAGGCAATGCCATTTTCAAATTTAACAAAATCGATCATACCACCATCACTCATTAAAAAAGGTCTTAACTTATCAATAACTGCTATGATATGTAATTCTACTTCACTCATTCTTATCACCAATATAATTATACTAGTAATTAATAATATAAGCAATCATTTTTAGTTGCCCTAATTTTATCTTTTATGCTATAATACAAGCAAGAAGGTGTAGCAAAATGTCAAAGTATGAAAAAGGTAAAATAGTGACAGGATGCGTTACTGGTGTAGAAAAATACGGTATTTTTGTTGGCTTAGATGAATACTATAATGGATTAATACATATTTCGGAAATATCAAGTGGTTTTGTGAAAAGTGTAAATGATTATGTAAATGTTGGAGAGACTATAAAAGTAAAAGTAGTAGATAGTAACGATGAAACATGTCAAGTAAAGTTAAGTATTAGAGATATTGATTATAGAATGAATAATAGAAAGAGGCAAAAAATACAGGAAACTCCTAGTGGCTTTTTACCGCTTAAAGAGAATCTAGATAGGTGGGTCAATCAAAAATTAGTATGTATTTCTCATGAAGAAAAAGAAAAGCAATGATTATCTAAAAAAAAACCTAATCTGTATTGACAAAGGTTTCATGAGATGGTATATTTAATAACATCACAGCTATTATTATAGTTGGGTGATTAGCTCAGTTGGTTAGAGCATCTGCCCTACAAGCAGGGGGTCGTAGGTTCGAGTCCTACATCGCCCACCATATTTATGTGCCGAAATAGCTCAATTGGTAGAGCAATTGATTTGTAATCAATAGGTTACGGGTTCAATTCCTGTTTTCGGCACCATTTTTTTTGGAGAGGTAGCGAAGTGGCTAAACGCGACAGACTGTAAATCTGTTACCAGTGGTTTCGATGGTTCGAACCCATCTCTCTCCACCAAATAATGTTGCCTCGTAGCCAAGCGGTAAGGCATCAGACTTTGACTCTGACACGCGCTAGTCCGAATCTAGCCGAGGCAGCCAATCTTTGTCCTGTTAGCTCAGTTGGTAGAGCATTTGACTTTTAATCAAAGGGTCTGGAGTCCGAATCTCCAACAGGACACCAATTTATATGCCTGAGTGGCGGAACAGGTAGACGCACAGGACTTAAAATCCTGCGGGACTCATATCTCGTGCCGGTTCAAGTCCGGCCTTAGGCACCAATTTGAAAAGCCGAACTAGTAATAGTTCGTTTTTTTTAAATCAATACTATTTAGAAGAATAACATTAATTATTAAAAACAAATAGCATATAATAATGTGTATAAGTATCAGGGTTATAATAAAAAGTAATATTTTAGGTTGACTTTAGCAAAATTGTAATGTTATAATCTATATGTTGTCTTATTTAGATGACTTTATTGTCAACAAAATTAGGATGGAGGAATACCCAAGCCTGGTTGAAGGGACCGGTCTTGAAAACCGGGAGATCGCGCAAGCGGTGCAGGGGTTCGAATCCCTTTTCCTCCGCCATTTATTAGTTTGATAATTGTTATATCGCGGGATGGAGCAGTTCGGTAGCTCGTCGGGCTCATAACCCGAAGGTCGTAAGTTCAAATCTTACTCCCGCAACCATTTGGTCTCGTGGTGCAGTTGGTTAACACGTCTGCCTGTCACGCAGAAGAGCGCGGGTTCGAGCCCCGTCGAGACCGCCATTTATTTTGGCTTCGTAGCTCAGTCGGTAGAGCAGAGGACTGAAAATCCTCGTGTCGCTGGTTCGATTCCCGCCGGAGCCACCATTATTTATGTACATTAATAGAAAATATACGTGTTCGTATGCACGCGCTCGTAGCTCAGTTGGATAGAGTGTTTGGCTACGAACCAAAAGGTCAGGGGTTCGAATCCCTTCGAGC
>JAVWCU010000010.1:0-23508 GCA_036648855.1 Bacilli bacterium | reverse complement strand
AGGAGAGAACTTATCAGGAATTTGGGTAGGAAAGTTTGAATTAACAGGAACTATTAATAGTCCTACTATAAAACCAAATGAAACATCATTAAGGTATCAAAGTGTATCTTCATTCTTTAATGCAAGTAGAGCAATGCAAAATATTGGTAATCCTTATGGATTTAGTAGCTCAACAGGTGATACTCATATGATAAAAAATATGGAGTGGGGAGCAGTAGCTTACCTTTCTCAAAGTAAATATGGTAAGTATGGTAATTCTAGTTATACAGGTGCTAACAAAGAAATTTATATAAATAATAATCAAAATTTTGTAACAGGATGTTCAACAGGAGCACCTTCAACAGGCCAAGTAAATGGCTGCACTAATACTTATAATGTAGAAAGTGCTGGAACAGGCGCATCTACAACAGGAACAATCTATGGAGTCTATGATATGTCAGGGGGAGCCTATGAATATGCAATGGGAGTCCTAGCTGACCCATCTGGTAATCCAAGAAGTGGATATTTATCAGGAAGTAATTCAGGATTTAAGGGTATGTACACAGATGGTACTATGAATATAACAGGTTTAGACTTCCCAAATAATAAATACTATGATTTATATACAGGTGATTCAGGTTTAAAAGGAGATGCTACTAATGCTGACGGTACCCAAAACTGGTATGGAGACTACTCTTATTTTGTTGATGCTGACCACCCTTGGTTTCTTCGCAGTAGCGGCTGCGGTAACACTACGTCTGCTGGCGTTTTCTATGCTAGCAACTTCTACGGTAGCGCGAGCAGTAACTACTCGAGTCGTGTGTCTGCCAAGCCGTAGGCCACTGAAAAACCATCCGTAAGAGGATACGAAGTGACGTTTACGGACTAACAGTAAAGAAGTAAAGCTGACCGGTGAAACCGGTACTAAGAGAAATGAGTAAGTGGGACCTCTTGTAAGATGCATATGAGGGAATAAGAGGTTTCAAAAAAACAAGATGTCGGTGGCGGAAGCCCCCGGTAAAAGAGAGAGAGGGTTTAGCCTCTTCCTATAAAAACTAAGGAACAGTTGATATTTTAGAGTAAATCATTCTAAAATATTTTTTATTTCCTTTAACATGTCATATTTAATGTGGAGATAGTATAAATGTTAATATAAAAAGTAAAACCCTTGCTAATTTTGTTTTAAAATACAACTACTTATGGTATATTTATATATAGAGATTAGGAAGTGGTAACATGAAATTAAACTTTATAGTAAATGATTATCTATTAACTTGGAACTTATTGTTTGGAGCCTCTATTTCTGAAGATAGTTATAATTATAAGACTAAACTTTGGAAAACTTATAAGAAACAGTATAATGCTTTAACTTGTGAAGATAAAGTCATGTTGTCAGATATTAAGAACTTTATTCCTGATGATGATACTCTTTATAATACTGTTTTTGAAACTGAACTATTTACTACTTTAAAAAAAGAAACTGAAAAGCACCGTTTATATTTAATGAAAATATGGGATTCTTATAAAAAAGATATTATTAAGTCTTGTCAGGAAATTATCCGACTTAACTTTGATAATACTTATAATATCCTAGTAGTTCATCCTAGTATGGATACAGTTTATTATGACTTAAATAATAAAGAACGAAATATTGTCTGGGGTAGGAAAGCTGATATGAAAGATGCAACTGCTACTTTAATCAGTATTTTGTACACGGTTGTTCGTTATCAAATAGGTAATCAGTTCCCCAACTATAAAGAAATAGTCCAAGCTATTTTAGAACTAGCTATTAATAATGAACTATATACAAGACTAAAGGATAAATCTAATTATCTAGCGGGTGATGCCTCTTTATCATTCTTAAAAAGGCAAATCTATCCCTACTGGTTAATGTATCTAGGGGCAACGGAAGATTCTTTTACAGGGTATATGATGCGTGATAAGATAGCCTTTGATATTGATAAATACCCAGTAGAAGCTAATTTAAAAAAATTAGACTTAATCCAATTTATTGAATTTTGCATTAAAAATCAGAAATATATAATTAGAATTAATCAGCTAGAGATAATATAAGATTTCACTTAGTATGAAATCTTTTACTTAGTGGGGGTAGTTATGGAAGAAAACTTAGAAGTATTATTAAAAAAAATTGCCATAGATGAGAAATATTATAGTGATTTTGACGGTGCTAAATTAAAAAATATTATTGTCCACCAGAACGATCAAAGTTTGACAATTATCTTAGAAACAAATCAAGTGTTAGAATCATCATTATATTTTTTGATGGAAGAATTACTTTGTACAGCTTTTAATACTAAAGTTAGGTTACAAATTGAGACTATTTCTAATAATTCCGATTTAATTCCAACTTATTTTAAAGAAACATTAGAAAAAATCAAACCTTCTTTAGTAGTAGCACCAATGTTTGTAGATAGACTTAAACTTCAAGATGATTCATATCAAATAGAAGCTCTAAATAAAGCCGAGTATCGGCAAATACATGAGGTTCTTACAGAAATTAATTACTGGTATACTTGTTATGGATTTAAAGAGGAGCTTACTGCTATTATCAATGAAGATAAAAGAACAGAAGTTGTTAATGATATTCTAACATCTAGAGAAAGTATTCCTGTTCTAAAACCTCTTTCATCTAATGACTCTAATAGTAAAGAGTCTGTCAAGAAAGATACTGTTTATCGTAAAGCTGCTAAGGAAGATAATCCTAACTGTATATTAGGTAGGACTATTAAAGATACTCCAGTTAAAATATCTGGTATTATTGGAGAAGATAATAGTATTACTATAGAGTGCCAAATATTTGGTGTAGATTACTTTGAATCTAAGACTAGTGATTTTAAAATAATTACTTTAAAAGTTACTGACTTCAGTGACAGTATTTACTGTAAAGTATTTTCTAGAGAAGCTGATGAATATGCTAGACTTTGTAAAGCTTTAAAGACAGGAACTTGGGTCATGATAAGAGGCTATACTAAGAATGATACTTATGCTAAGGAAATAGTGCTTAATGCCAGAGATATTATAAAATTAGATAAAGATGATACTAATTTACAAGATACTAGTGAAATAAAAAGAGTAGAGTTACATACTCATTCTCTTAATAGTCAAATGGATGGCCTAGTAAGTGCTAAAGCTCTAGTTAAACAGGCTATTAAATGGGGACATAAAGCTATTGCCATTACTGATCATCAAGGTGCTCAATCCTTTCCTGATGTGTATCATGAAGTAAGAGATTATAACAAAGGCAAAGAAGAATGTGATAAGTTTAAGGCTATATATGGTACAGAACTAATTATGATTGATGACTCTGTAGACATTGTCCTAAGAGGAACAGAACTTCCTTTAATGGAAACAACTTATGTCGTTTTTGACTTAGAGACAACAGGTTTTAATGCTGGAGGAGCTGACTCAATTATAGAAGTAGGGGCTGTTAAAATATGTAATGGGGAAATAATTGATCGTTTTGATGAACTTATCAATCCGGGATGTAATCTTTCTTCTAAAATAACAGAAGTTACTAATATTACAGACTCTATGTTAAAAGATAAAGATACAGAAGAAAATGTTATAAAGAGATTTGTTACTTGGTTTGGAAATAGTCCTATGGTAGCCCATAATGCTAAATTCGACACCTCATTTTTATCATCAGCCTATCATAAATATAACTTAGGGGAGTTTACCAATTGTGTAATTGATACTTTAAAGTTATCTCAAACTTTAGATAGTAATTTTGCTCGTCATAATCTAACAGCTTTAATGAAAAGATATGATATTCCTTGGGATGAAACTGCTCATCACAGAGCGGATTATGATGCTGAAGGAACAGCACTAGTCTTTAATAAAATGCTTAAGAAGGTTTTAGCTAATAACTTATATCTTATCAGTGACTTAAATAAACTAGTTACTAAGGATGAAATATATAAATATGGAACTTCTCATCATATTAATATCTTAGTTAAGAATAAGACTGGTTTAAAGAACTTATTTAAGTTAATATCTTATGCTAATACTAAATACTTATATAAATTTCCTAGGATTCCTCGTAGTGAAGTAGAATCATTAAGAGAAGGATTATTAATAGGTAGTGGTTGCTATGAAAGTGAAGTTTTTAAAGAAGCTAGAACTAAAGATAAAGAAGAGTTAACTAATATTATTAGTTTTTATGATTATGTTGAAGTACAACCTCCTGAATGCTATGGACATTTATTAGAACTTCATGATTTTGGTAGTCAAGAAGAATTACTTTCCAATATCAAAAAAGTAATAGAGGCAACTCATGCTGCTGGGAAAATAATTGTAGCAACAGGTGATGTTCATCACATGAAAAGAGAAGATAAAATATACCGGGAGATTATAGTTAATCAAAAAGTCCCTGGAGGTGGTAGGCATCCTCTTGCCAGAAAGGGTATTACTAGTATTCCTAGCTGTCATTTTAGAACAACTGATGAAATGCTTAATGACTTTGCTTTTTTAGATAAGGATTTAAGAGAAGAAATAGTTATAACTAACCCTAATAAAATAGCGGATTTAGTAGATATAATAGAAGTTATTATTGAAACAGGGGGTATTCCATTCTCTCCTAAAATTAAGGACTCTGTCCAAACAGTTAAGGATTTAGTTTATACTAAAGCTAGTAGTATGTATGGGGAAAGTTTACCAGCTTTAATAAGTAACAGAATAGAACATGAATTATCTGGTATTATTAACAGTGGCTTTGATGTTATTTATTTAATTGCTCAAAAGTTAGTAAAACACAGTAATGATGATGGCTATTTAGTAGGAAGTAGAGGATCAGTTGGCTCAAGCTTTGTTGCGACAATGATGGGAATAACCGAAGTTAATCCTTTACCGGCTCATTATTTATGCTATAACTGTAAGTATTCCGAATTTAATGATAATAATGATATTGCCTATGGAAAGAGTTATCCAAGTGGCTATGATTTACCTGATAAAATATGTCCTAAATGTGGTAAACCTCTAGGTAAAGAAGGACAAGATATGCCTTTCGCTACATTCCTAGGTTTTAATGCAGATAAAGTTCCGGATATTGACCTGAACTTCTCTGGAGAATATCAGTGGAAAGCCCATGAATATACTAAAGAGTTGTTTGGAGTGGATAATGTTTATAGAGCAGGAACTATTGGAACAGTAGCAGATAAGACAGCTTTTGGTTATGTAAAAGGCTACTGTGAAGAAAAAGGTATAGCAAATATGCGAACAGCAGAAGTTGAAAGAATAGCACTTGGATGTACAGGAGTTAAAAGAACAACTGGTCAGCATCCAGGAGGAATTGTTGTTATTCCTGAATATATGGATGTCTTTGACTTTACTCCTTTCCAGTATCCAGCTGATGATCCTAATTCTTTATGGAAAACAACCCACTTTGATTATCATTCTATTGAGGAAGATGTTTTAAAACTTGATATTTTAGGCCATGATGATCCTACCATTTTAAGAATGCTTCAGGATTTATCAGGAATAGATGTGACAACGCTACCTTTTGATGATAAAGAAGTCTTTTCACTTCTTTGTAGTCCAAATGCAATGGGCGTAACAGCAGAAGAAATAATGTGTCCAACTGGGACTCTAGGTCTACCTGAGTTAGGAACTAAGTTTGTTATTCAGTTATTAGTTGATACCCAACCTAAAACCTTTTCTGAATTAGTTAAAATATCTGGGCTATCACACGGAACTGATGTTTGGGCTGGTAATGCTAGTGAATTAATTAAGAATAAAGTAGTGCCTTTTAAAGATGTTATTGGTTGTCGTGATGATATTATGGTTAACCTAACTAACTGGGGCATGGAACCAAAAGAAGCCTTTAAAATAATGGAGTTTGTTCGTAAAGGTAAGCCTACTAAAATGCCAGAAGAATGGAAGAAGTGGGAAACTAAAATGAAAGAGGCTTCAGTTCCAGAGTGGTATATTGACTCATGTCATAAAATAAAGTACATGTTCCCAAAAGCTCATGCCTGTGCGTATGTTATGAGTGCTCTTAGAATAGCCTGGTTTAAAGTCCATAAACCCCTTCTTTATTATGCTGCTTATTTTTCTATTAGAGTGAATGACTTTGATATAGAAACTATGATTAAAGGTTATGAAGCTATCAAAACTAAACTAGAAGTATTAATGGAAAAAGGTTATGATGCATCAAATAAAGAAACTAATATAATTGAGTCTTTAAAGATTGCCTTAGAAGCAACTGCTAGAGGTATTACCTTTAGTCCTATTAATATTTTAAAAAGTGATGCTAAGCGTTTTATCTTAGATGAAGAACATGAAAATAGTCTAATTCCACCTTTTGGTACTTTAGAAGGATTGGGAGAAACAGCCGCAACTAGTATTGTTAATGAACGAGAAATTAAATACTTTTTAAGTATAGAAGATTTACAAAAACGTGGTAAAGTATCTGCTACTATTATTGGTAAAATGCGAGGAATGGGCATCTTAAATGATTTACCTGAATCTAGTCAAATGACCTTATTTTAGAGAATGATTTATATCATTCTTTTATAATACTAGAAATAATTTACACTTTCTTACCCTAAAACAAGCAGATAAATTGTTTTTCTAATATTTATCGTGGTATAATAAAATTAATGATGGTTGGTGATAATTTGATAATTAAAATTGGGCATGTCTCAGTTAATTACATACAATATGGGGAAGGCCCCGATATAGTTCTTCTTCATGGTTGGGGTCAAAATATAGAAATGATGGAACCCCTAGGTAGTAAACTATTAAATAGTAGAATAACGATTCTTGACTTACCAGGGTTTGGTAAGTCTTCTGAACCAGATACTGTTTGGAATATTGAAGATTATACAGAGTTCTTAAAAGAGTTTCTAATAAAAGTTCATGTTTTAATCCCTACTTTAATAGGCCATTCCTTTGGTGGAAGAATTGCTATTTGTTATAGTGCTAAATATAAAGTTAATAAAGTAGTTCTTTTTGGTAGTCCTTGTATTAGAGAAAAGAAAGAATTATCTTTTAAAGAAAAGACCTTGAAAAAATTAAAAAAAATACCGGGTTTAAATATTCTTAGTGAACTAGCTAAAAATTATATTGGTTCTACAGATTATAAACAAGCAACTCCTAGAATGCGGGATATCTTAGTCCGAGTAATAAATCAAGATTTAAGTAATTATGCAGCTTTAATAAAAGTTCCCACTTTACTTATTTGGGGAGATTTAGATGTTTCTGCACCCTTAGAAGATGCTAAAAAGTTAGAACAAATAATTCCTGATGCAGGTTTAGTTATTCTACCTGGAAAAACCCATTATGCCTATTTAGAAGACTTATCAAAAGTAACTACTATTTTAACTAAATTTTTATAAGGAGGTGTCCAATGTTATTTTTATTTATTGTCTTATTCTTAATCATGTTAATTTATTATTTTACTAAAACTAGAAGAGCTCTTCATATGCTTCAACAGAACTCTTATAACGAAAATAATCGTTATATTAAATGGGTGATGAATAATGCTAAAGCCAGCTTTTTATATTTGGATATCTTAGGACTTATTGCATTAATCCCTGTAGAGTTTATTACTGGTCCAATGCTAAAAAATATTTGGTTAATTGTTCTAATTGCTCTTTATATCCTGGCTCTATATAACCTTTTAAATATAGCAGCCAAAGATCAAAATAAAAAGCCTTTAGTTACTACTAGTCGAATTAAAAGAATGTGGGTAACTTTAATTATTATCTTTTTTATTCCAGTTATAGTAGGCTTACTAATTCCTAGTAAATTACCAAGTATGGCTTTAAATATAGGTATTTTACTAGTGATTAGTTATTTCTTAGTTTATATTGCTAATATAATTAATTATCCTGTTGAAAGATTAGTATTTCATCATTATAGACATAGAGCCTGTCAGAAATTAAAGACTATGAATAATCTTAAAGTTATAGGTATTACTGGTAGTTATGGTAAAACAAGTAGTAAGAATATTTTAAATGATATTTTAAATACTAAATATATTTCTCTTCCTTCTCCTAAAAATTTTAATACTGATTATGGTTTGATTATGACTATTAATAATTATCTAGATAAGTTTGATGATGTTTTTATAGCAGAAATGGGAGCTTATGCTAAAGGAGATATAGCTAGTCTTTGTAAACTAGTAAATCCTAAGTATGGTATTTTAACAACTATTGGGACCGCTCACTTAGAGACTTTTGGAAGTGAAGAAAACATTATTAAAACAAAGTTTGAATTAATTGAGTCTTTACCAAAAGATGGGGTAGCAGTTTTAAATAAAGATGATATTAAACAAGTTAATTATCCACTTATTAATAAAGTTAGGAAGATTTGGATTGGTATAGATAATAAAGATGCTGATATTTACGCATCTAATATTTATTGTACTAGTGAAGGTACAATCTTTGATGTTTATTTTAAAGATTTAAATGAAACTTATTCTTTTCAAACTAAGTTATTAGGAAAACACAGTGTTTATAATATTTTATCAAGTTTGGCTTTAGGACTAGAGTTTGGTATTACTATCAAAGAACTGATTATAGCTGTTAAGAAAGTTAAACCTGTAGAACACCGTCTAGAACTTAAGAAACTAGGGAATATGTATCAAATAGATGATGCTTATAATGCAAATCCTATTGGTGCCCAAATGGCTCTAGAAGTCTTAGATATGATGCCTGGAACTAAAGTAGTGGTAACTCCAGGAATGGTAGAGTTAGGGGCTAAAGAAACTGATTATAATCGTATATTTGGTAAACAAATAAGTGAAGTAGCAAATTATGTAATTCTAATTGGTAAAATGCGAACTATTCCTATTTATGAGGGACTTATTTCTAAAGGTTATAAAAAAGATAATATTTTCATCTTAGATAATGTTCGAGAGGCTTATCCCCTTATTTTATCTTTAAAAACAGATAAAGATATTTATGCTTTATTTGAAAATGATTTACCAGATACATATAATGAATAGAGGAGGATTTTATGAAAATTAAAGTAGGAGTTATTTTTGGAGGAGAGAGTGTTGAACATGAAGTAAGTATTATTTCAGCTGTTCAAGCTATGTATAAAATGGATACGGAAAAATATGAAATTATTCCTATCTATATTACTAAAGACAGAGAATGGTATACAGGTGATACTCTAAAAGATATAGAGACATTTCAAGATATGAGCTTAGTAAAAAGATATGCTAAGAATGTTGTTTTATATTATAAAAAAGGAGAATTCGTCCTTCAAAGTAAGGGTTTCTTTAAAAGAGTAGTTGCTAGTATTGATTTAGCTTTTCCAATTGTCCATGGTACAAATGTTGAAGATGGGGTATTACAAGGTTACTTACAATCAATTGGTATACCTTTTGTAGGCAGTGATATTTATGCCTCAGTTGTAGGTCAAGATAAAGTCTTTATGAAGCAAATATTTGCAGATTCTTCTTTACCTATAACAAAATATGAATGGTTTTATGATACAGAGTATTTAGAAGATAATGATAAAGTCTTAAAGAAGATTATGACTAATTTAGTATTCCCAGTTATTATTAAACCCGCTACTTTAGGTAGTAGTATCGGTATTCATCCCGCTAAGGATAGAAGTGAATTAGTCTCAGCTATAGAAGATGCTATATCTTATGATACAAAGATTGTAGTTGAAGAAATGGTACCTAATTTAACTGAGGTAAATATCAGCGTTCTTGGTAATTATAGTCAAGCTAGTTTAAGTGAAATAGAAGAGGTAATAACTAAAGAAGACTTCTTAACTTATGAAGATAAGTATGTAGGAGGATCTAAAACTAAGGGTGGTAAATACAGTGGATCTAAAGGTATGGCTAGTGCTAGTAGGTTAATTCCAGCTTCTATTAGTCCTAAATTAAAGGAAGAAGTAAGAGAAATTGCCCTACAAGCTAATCGAGCTTTAGGTACATCAGGTGTTTCTAGAATAGACTTTCTAGTAGATAATAAGAAAGAGAATGTCTATATTAATGAAGTTAATAGTATTCCAGGATCTTTATCTTTCTATTTATGGGAACCTATTAAAAAAGATTATACGGAACTACTAGATGATATGATTAATATTGCTATTAGAGATTATAAGAAAAGAATAACGAAGACCCATTCTTTTAGTAATAATATCTTAAGTGGATTCGGAACTGGTTCTAAAGGTTTAAAAGGACTTAAAGGTAGTAAAGGGAAACTGTAATATACAGTTTTTTCTTTTCATATCTTAAATTACTTCTCTATTAAAAAAGATTGACAACAATGGGCTAACTTATGCTATAATGGGTAAGTAATTAAGTTTTGTCTCCTTAGCTCAGTTGGTAGAGCAACTGACTCTTAATCAGTGGGTCTGGGGTCCGAGCCCCCAAGGGGACACCATATAGAATTACAAACTTAACAATTATAAATTGTTAGGTTTTTATTTTGATTTAATTTACTATTTTTACATATACTTAAATTAGGTGAAGTATATGCGTTTATCAGATTTACAAAATAAAAATGTTGTTAATATTCTAGATGGTAAAAATATTGGTAATATTATTGATGTAAAAATTGATGAAGAAAAAGGTAATATTGTTTCTTTTGTTATAGAACCCAATAAAAAGGCTCTATCTTTCTTAAACAAAGGCCAAGATACTGAAATTAACTGGACTAGTATTACTAAAATAGGAGAAGATGTTATTTTAGTGAAAATAAATTAAAATATTATAGCTTGTAATACCTCTTTTTTATCTGTATAATTTAAGTAGAATAAAAAAGATAAAGTGGGGTTGAGACAGTGAGAATATTTATTATGAGTAAAACTAAAATTACTCAATTTGATTTACCAGAAAAAGCCGAGGAATCTTTTTTAATACCTTATATTTATGATGACAGTATAACTGAAAGCTTAATTACTATTGAAGCTGTAAATAATATTTGGGAATTAAAAAGTAATGGTAGTGTTAATATAACTGATAATAATCAAACTATTTGGTCAATAGAATTAAAAGAATATAATTACTATAATCTAACTTTTTTAGGTCATGAAGAACCTATTCTTTTATATGCTCTTCCAATTGTTGATGAGGTAACTTATAAACTAGATTTTAAGCAAGCAACAGAAATTACCATTGGTAGGTCTGAAGATTGTCATATTACTTACAATAATAACTTGACTGCCCCTATACAAGCCGCACTTGTTAAAAAAGAAGCTAATTGGTATTTAGTTTCTAAAGATGAGGCACATACTATTTACTTAAATAATAATGCTGTAAAAGAATCTATTTTACATATAGGAGATATTATTTTTATAAATGGTTTACGAATCATTTGGATGAATTATTTTATAAAACTAAATAATCCTAATAAGTGTATTTCAGTAAATGGTTTTGACTTATATAATGAACCAGCTGAATATGATATAACCAAGTATAATGCTGTATCGGACAATGATTCCTGTATTAATTTATATAAAGATAGTGATTATTTTTATCATGTCCCTCGCTTAACTAATACTCTAACTGAAGAAAACATTGTAATTGATGCTCCTCCTAAGGGAGATTTAGCTGAAGAACTTCCTTTTATCTTATCGATTGGGTCAAGTATTACAATGGCAGCATCTTCTTTGATGACTGGTTATACTGTTATATATGGATTATCAACAGGTACTAAGACTTTAATGTCAGCTTTACCAGCTTTAGTAATGACAGTTGCCATGATTATTGGATGTCTTATTTTACCTCGATTAACTTCTAGTTATCAGAAAAACCGTAAGAAGAAACATGAGAAATTAAGACAAGAAAAATACCGAGAGTATTTAAAACAAAAAGCCACTACTATAGAAGGAATAATTAAAAAACAAGAACAAATTTTAAATAATAATAATCCTTCTATTAGAGAATGTTATGATATGATAAATAATCAAAGTAGTAATATAAACTTTTGGTCTAGAGAAGTTACTGATCGAGATTTTTTAAATATTCGTTTAGGAATGGGGAGTAAATCAGCTAACATTAATATTCAAGCTCCTGAAGAACATTTTACTTTAGAAGAAGATAACTTAGTTAAAGAAGTTTATCAGGTTGTAAATCATTCTAAAGAATTAAATAACGTTCCTATTACAGTATCGTTGTCAGAAATGACTTCATTTGGTTTCTTTGCTGAATGTAGTTATAAAAACAATTATATAGATGGCTTAATTCTCCAATTAATTGCATTACAAAGTGCCAATGATTTAAAGATTGTTGTTCTAACTAGTAAGGAAAATGAAAAACGTTGGGAGTATATTAAATATCTACCTCATTGTTGGAGTAAAGATAAAGCCACAAGATTTTTAGCAACTACTCCAGAAGAAATTAATGAATTATCTAGTTATTTAGATCATGAATATAAGACTCGTAAAGAAATGTTAAAAACTAATAGCAGTGCAACAGAAGAAGTAAAAAAAGAAGCTGGCTATAAAAATTTCGCACCATATTATGTAATAATTAATGATGATTATAAAGCTACTAAAGGTACAGTTATTATTGATGATATTTTAAAAGATAATTATAATTACGGATTTTCTTTTCTTTGTTTTGCTAATAATATGCGAGATTTACCTAATAAGTGTTCAACATTTATTGAAATAGGAGAAAAGACTGGTCGAATTTTAGGTACAGAAATAAATAATTTGGAACACAATAAATTTTCTAATGAATATAGTTTAGAGCTTGATATGCGTCATATTAGTAATGTTTTAGCTAATATACCATTAATGACAACAGATGGGCTATCTGTTTTACCAACCATGCTATCTTTCTTAGAAATGTATAATGTCTCTAAAATAGAACAACTAAATATACTTAATAGATGGAAAAATAATAATCCAGTTGTCAGTTTATCTGTTCCTGTTGGTATTCATACTAATGGAGAACAATTTAAACTTGATTTACATGAAAAATTTCATGGACCACATGGACTTATTGCCGGTTCTACTGGTAGTGGTAAAAGTGAGTTCATTATTACTTTTATTTTGTCAATGGCAGCCAATTATCATCCATATGAAGCTCAGTTTGTTTTAATAGATTATAAGGGTGGAGGTTTAGCAGGTGCTTTTGAGAATAAAGAAACTGGAGTTAGAATTCCCCATTTAATAGGAACAATTACTAACCTAGATACTAGTGAAATGAATAGGACCTTAGTATCTATTGAAAGTGAAATGAAAAGAAGACAACGTCAATTTAATGAAGTTAGAGACCAATTAGGGGAAAGTACTATAGATATATATAAGTATCAAAAATTATACCGTGAGGGTGTAGTAAAAGAACCTATGGCCCATCTATTTATTATTAGTGATGAGTTTGCTGAGTTAAAATCTCAACAACCAGAATTTATGCAACAACTAATTTCAACTGCTAGAATAGGGAGAAGTTTAGGCATTCACTTAATCTTAGCAACCCAAAAGCCAACCGGAGTAGTTAACGATCAAATTTGGAGTAATTCTAAATTTAAAATTTGTATGAAAGTTCAAGATAGATCAGATAGTATGGAAATGTTAAAAAGACCAGAAGCTGCAAGTATTAAAGAGACAGGGCGTTTCTATTTACAAGTTGGATATAATGATTACTTTGATATAGGACAATCTGGATGGTGTGGGGCTAGATATATTCCAACTGATGTTGTTCTTCGTAAAGAAGATGATTCAATTAGTTTTGTTAATAATATTGGATATGTTACTAAATCTATTAATGATCTAGTTAAAAAAGATAAGACTAATGAACTAGGTGATCAATTAACTAATATTGTTAAATATATCTCTAATATTGCTAGCAAGGAAAACTTAAAAACTAAAAAGCTATGGTTAGATGCTATACCTAGTGAAATATATATTACAGATTTAAAGAAAAAATATAACTATAAATCAGTTCCTTATCATATTAATCCAGTTATAGGAGAATATGATGAGCCAGCTGCTCAAAAACAAGGGTTACTGAATTTAGACCTAAATCATGATGGTAATACTTTAATATATGGACAATCTGGTAGTGGAAAAGAGAACTTACTATCGACTATTATCTTCTCTTGTATTATTGAAAATACTCCAGCCGAAGTTAACTTCTACATAATCGATTTAGGAGCTGAAACACTTAAGATGTTTTATAAAATGCCTCATGTGGGAGAAGTTATTACTATTGATGAAGATAATAAAATATTTGAACTCTTTGGTATGATTGATGAAGAATTAGAAAGACGGAAAAATCTCTTTGCTGATTATGGTGGTAATTATAATTCTTACTGTGAAAATAGTGGTAATAAAGAGCCTTTAATTATTATTGTTATCAATAATTATGAATCATTTAGTGAAACATATGTTAAATATGCTGAAGGAATACAGGGATTTATCAGAGATGGTGCTAAATACGGAGTAGTATTTATTATAACTGTTTCATCTACTTCAACAGTTAGATCTAGAATGGCTCAGAGCTTTAATCATAAGATAACACTTCAATTAGCAGCAGATAGTGATTATAGAACTCTGTTAAATGCTCCAAGAGACTTATTTCCTGCTAAATTCTTTGGGCGAGGATTAATAGAACATAATGATAGAGTAGTAGAGTTCCAAACAGCATATATATATAAACCAAAAGAAATCAATTCAGTAATTCGCAGTGTAGCAGAACAATGTAATAAAGCCTATACAACTAGAGCTAAAAAGATTCCTACAGTTCCTGAAATTGTTACTTTTACAGATATTAAAGATGAAATTGATTCTATAACTAATTTACCCATAGGTTATGATATAAACACTAAAAAAGTTTATGGCTATAATTTTATTCAAAACCGGTTTACAACGATATTATCAAATGATATAACTAAAAACACTTCTTTCTTGACAATTTTATTAGAAGAATTTAAACAACTAGCTAATACTCAAGTTAAAGTTATAGATTTTATCTCTTTAATGGCTAATAAGGACTTTGAAAATAATTTCTATAATAGTGATGATCAAGGAATGGTTAATTTAAATAATGAAATCATGGCATCTAATGAAACTGGTACTAATAATATTTACTTGTTTTTAGGAATAGGTAATTTGAGAAATAAGCTTTCTCCTATTGGTTTACAAGTATGTAATAATATTTTTAACTCAGCAGAAAAGCTAAATAATTGTTACTTTATTTTTGCTGATAGTTATATTAATTATAAGCGCTTACAATTAGAATCTTGGTATCAGTCCCAAGTTGATACCTCAAACGGAATTTGGTTAGATGAAGGAAGTTGGGGGCAAATGGCTATTAATATTACTAATATGACTATGGATGAAAGAAAGATTAGTTATCCCTATATGGGATTAGTTGTTCATCATGGAGAACATGTATTTATAAAATATGTGGTAGAGGCAGAGGTGAATAAAGATGAAGAATAAAATTTTAATAGAATTAATAGTTCCTGATGTTGATAAAGTCTATAATATATATATTCCTGTTAATAAAAAGATTGGTAATATTATTGCTTTACTAAATAGAGTAGTTAGTGATTTTACAAATGGTGCTTATAGAGGTGATGCTAAAAGTGCATTATATAATCGTGACACGAATGTTAAATATGGAGTAGATCAACTAGTTAGAGAAACAGATATTAGAAATGGGACAAGTTTAGTTCTTCTATAAATAACTTGACTGTTAGTAAAAATACTACTATAATATGGATATTAAACAGGAGGGTAACATGATTGACCATTTAGTTGTATTAAAAAACGATAAAATTAATCATAAGTATAAACTATATCATAAACAATTAGTTAAAACTTTACCAGTTGCAGTAATTCTCTCTTTAACAGTTTTGCTTTCTGGTTGTGGTAGTATGTCTAGAGCAAGAAAATCAATAGAGGAGATTAGAAATAATCGAACTAGTAGTATCAGTACTACTAGTACTTCTGCTTCCTCTAATAGCAGTGAAGTGGCAGTAGATAATAGTACAGAAATTTTAATAAAAGAAAATAATGCTACTTTAAAAACTACTGATAATTTTAATCATCTAGAACTAACTTGTTCAGATGAAGCCTTAGCAGCATTTACCAACTATTTAGAATCTAATGAATCAAAAGTTAATTATACCTATGAAAATCTTTATAATATTGAAGAGTCTATGGAGTCATATAAAATAGCTAGAGAAAAAGATTTACAAATGAAACATACTAAATCTTTAAAGGGTTTAACAGCTTCTGATCTTTATGACTCTGTTAAAGCTAATAATGCTGAATACTTTGCAATTCCTAAACATAAAAGAATAACATTTTATAAAGAGTTAGCAGATGAACAAATTAAAGATATATGTGAAATAGTGATGGAAGTAATAAACCAATATAAAGATTATCCTAATGTTGATATTGATAGAGTAAAGTGTGTTCTTAGCGATTTAAAAATGGTAGAAGGAACTAGCTTTGCAATGGCTGAAGTTGATAAAAACAGATTTTTTACAATCATGCCTAAAATGATTAAAGTTAAAAATATGATGGATAATGCTGATGATTCCTATAAAAAGGTAATTATGCATGAAAGTGTTCATTTATTACAAATCTATTGTATTGATGAGGATAAAAAAGATCATAATATTGGTACTTTTTATGACTTTGAAGAACTACCCGCTAATGCACTCTATATGAGATGGTTTGTTGAAGGATCAACAGATAGATGCGTTATGAATTTAACTAAAGAAGAGGTACTTACTTATGTAAGCCAAGTTGGTTATATTGATAATATGAAATTAGCAACTATACTTAATCCTAAAAATAGTATTGATAAAGTGGAAACATTATGTTTTTCAGGAGACTTAGAAGAATTATTTAATACTTTCAGTTGTCAAACAGAAGAAGAAAAAGCAGAAATTATAAAGATGATGTATTCTATTTCTATTACTCAAGATGGTAATGAAGATGCTATCCAAGAAGGATTTTATAATAAATATACTGGGGATAAAGAAGAAAAAGGTATAGCAATTCTCCAAAGAGATTTAAGATCAAGTGTTTTTCTTACTTTAAGTAAAGAGTTTTATAGTAATTTAGCTATAGCTATTAAAGACAATCAGGTTTCTTTACAGGATGTATTCTTCTTAATTACAGTATATGAAAACAATGTTAATTTAAAAGTAAAATATAATAAAGCCGAAACTTATCCTAATTACAAAGAGTTTATGAACCACTATGTGGAGATGCAAGATGAGTTTTTTACTTACTTAACATCAGGAAGTAATCTTACTCTAGCTGATATAACAGAAGAGTTTAATCAGTATGCTTTAAATACTACGAATGTCTCTGGACAAAAGTATCAAGATAAACAAGGAGAAAAAATTTATAATTGTGAATTGAAATGGTTAGATGATCAACGTAAAGATTTCATTTTTGAAAAACAGCAAGATAACCAAGATGTTAGTAGTGCTAGTATTAGATTTATAGATGAACTATATGCTGAAACTATGGAAAAAGCAAAATAAATGTCAAATGTTGACATTTATTTTTTTTTTGCTTTGTATTCTTTATATTTATGCTATAATAAAATTATGATAGAAAGGTAGTTTAGTATTTCTTTGATTGGAGGAATTAAATTTGAATTCAAATCTAAGTGGAATTAATGAAGGTGGATTGGATAAATTAGCTTTAGATATTTATGATACAGCAGAGCGAATACATAACATTTTAAATACTTTAGATGATTTAGTAACAGGAACCACAAGTTATTATAATTGTGAAAGCGGTAATCAACTACGTTCTAAATTTCAAGATTTAAAAGCAGGTTTTACAGTAATTAATCAGAATATTCAAAATTATGGTAATGATTTAGTAAAGGCAAAATACTTATATAAGAACCTTAGTGATGATATTGCTACAATTACAATTAAAGGAATAGATAAAATTATGGATTCTACCAAAAAAGATACTAAATAAAAGGAGGATTATTTATGAACAATGGTTTAGGAATTAATGATGTTACAATTGGTTATAGTGCATTAGGGGCTGAACAGTATATTATTGAGTTAAATGCTCGTGCTATTAGTGAAACAAAGTACATTTTAAGTGATATTGACAATATAAAAGCTGCACTTGAAAGAGGTTGGGTAGGACAAGCTCAAATCAACTTTGTATCCAATTTGCAAAAATCAATAGTTAGTGTTCAAGGTACATTAGATGAGTTAAAGAACACTTTAGATGCACAGTTTTCTCAAATTGAAGAAACTTGGGCTGAACAAGATAAAAATATTATACCTTTGGATTAAAGAAAGATAAAAGGAGAGAAATTATGGGAACATGGAAGCAAGAAGCACAGTCTGTTGTATGGGATGTTAATCAAAGCATTAAAGGAGTTACCGATGGTGCAAATTCAATTTTTTCAGGATTAGTAGGAGGAGCTAAAGCTGCGGTTGGTTCTATTTTAAATGGAAGTAGTGTAGTTGGTATAAATGTTAATGAAATAGAGAACATGAAAGCTGCTATTTCTAGTTATATCAATGATTTAGAAACACATTTAAATGAAGTAAAAACACAAGCTGATACAACTGGAGCTTTTAAAGGTGAATATGCTGTAGCTATTAGACAATATGTTGAAGCAGTAGCAGAGGCTTGCAAATGTATAACATCTAATCTATTAATTTTTAGAGATAAATTAACTGATGTTAAAGCGGCTTATGAAGCTAGTGATGCTAACTTAAAAAGTGCTATTGGTGGAGCTTCATCAGAAGTTGAAGGAGCATTCCAAAGATATCAACAACATTCTTAATAAGGAGTTATCATGGCTTTATTAGATAGTTTAATTAGTAATAGAAATCAAATTATGGCGTTAAAAGAACAAGTTAATCTTGTTCTTATTAACTTGAATCAAAGTATTAGCAGTGTTGAACCCGCTAGTAATAAAATAGGTACTTATTTTAATATTGATGCTACTAGTGCTGATAATGGTAAATTATTAAATTTAAAAAATACATTAATAGCTAAAAGAGATCATATTACCAATGCAGTCTTACCTGCTATTCAGGGAACTATTGGTAGTATTAATCAGCAAATTGCAAATGAAGAAGAAGCTATTAGGCAAAGAGAAAGAGCTATAGAAGAAGCAAGGCAAGAAGCCGCAAGACAAGAAGCAGCTAGGCAGGAAGCAGCTAAAGAAGAAGCCGCGAGACAAGAAGCTGCAAGACAAGCAGCAGCTAGAAAATCATCAAGTAAAAAGAAAAATAGATGGTGGTGATTATATGGCAAACTTAAAAGTAGATACGGTAAAAATGCGAGAGTGTGGCAAAGATATTACTAATTTAGGAAAAGAATTAAATGAAGCTTTAAATCAGTTATATACTAGAATTAGTAATATGCCAGATACAACAGGGGAATGGACTGGTCCCTCGGCAACAGAATTTGTTAGAAAAATTAATATCGATAGTATTCAGTATAGACAGTTTAGTAATAACATAGTAGAATATGGCAAATTTCTCCTAACAGAAGCTGAAGAAATAGATAATGCCACGAATCATTTAAAATTATAAGATAAGGTGGGGTAAATAATGACTGTAGAATTTGATTATACTAATCTTAGTGCCATTATAGAAACCAGTTTACTCCAGACTAATGATCAGTTAAATAATACAATTAGAGCTTGTCAACAAATGCATGTTCCTAGTGATTTTAGTCAAGCAGCTTTTCTTAATAGTTTAGGGGGAGACCTGGAAAATATAAGGAACTCTGTTTTAAATATAAGAGACTGGTTAATTAAAAGTAATACTATCTATCAACAGGTATTAGACCAAGGTAATACTAAAGTAGCTAATATTAATAACTCTATTATTAGTAAAAATGATAGTATGGTTCGCTAATATTTAATAAATAGCTTTCTTTTTTAATTTTAATTTTGTATACTAAAATAAAGAATAAGGAGTGGTATGTGTGAGTGATAAATATTTATCAATTGGGACTATTTGTCAGTTAAAAGGGCAATCTAGTAAAATAATGATTACAGGCTTTCATGATGTTATTTATAATGGTAATATTAAGACATATGATTATCAAGGATGTATATATCCTGAGGGATTACTTCTTCATAACAAGGAGAGTTATTTTAACCATGAAGATATAGAACAAGTAATCTTTAATGGTTATGTAGGAGAGGAACACCTAGTTTTAAATGATATTTTAAATAAGACTTTAAACCCTGTTACCTCAAGTTCTACAGCTCCAGTATCAGATATAAAATTTGATAAAAATGGAGTGGTAGTATTTTCTGAAGGAGAAAGTATTAATGGTGCTCCTGATAAGATAGTAGATAAATCAACTTTTTCTGATATAAAGTTTGATGAAAATGGTTATGTTGTTAGTGCAGTTGAAAATGAACCAGTAGTTAATCCTTTTATTCCAGATTATCAACTATCTCCAGCTAATGAGCCAAAAGATAAACCTGATATTTCCATCTTTAAAAATTTAAAATTCGATGAAAATGGTTATGTTATTAGTGAGGATACTATAAGCTCACCAAATGATAACAGTAATCAAGCTCCAATAGAATTACTAAATGATGAAGAGGTATCAACTATTAAGTTTGATGATCAAGGTTTAGTTATAAGTGAATAGTTTATAAAATAATGAGGATTATCTATTAGATAATCCTCTTTTCATGGTATAATATACCCAGTTAGGGGTTAAATATAATGAAGAAAAAAGAATTATTATCACCAGTTGGAAGTATGGAAGCCTTATATCAAGCTGTTACAAATGGCTGTGATGCGGTTTATTTTAGTGGACACAATTTTGGAGCTAGAAAGTTTGCACCAAATTTTTCTAATGAAGAAATAGAGGAGGCCTTAAAGTATTGTCACTTGTATGGAGTTAAAGCCTATGTTACTGTTAATACTTTAATTCTAGATGAAGAAGTAACAGAACTACTTGACTATATTAAATTTCTATATAAAAGTGGAGTAGATGCTTTAATTATGGCAGATTTAGGAATGATTGCTTTAATTAAAGAAACATTTCCTAATTTAGAGATTCATGCTTCGACACAGTTACATAATTATCATACTGAGTCTTTAGACTTATTAAAAAGTTTAGGTGTTAAAAGAGCAGTCTTAGCTAGAGAAATGACTATTACAGAAATAGAAGCCTTAAAAACAGATATAGAATTAGAAGTATTTATACATGGAGCATTATGTATTTGTTATTCTGGTCAATGCTTATTCAGTAGTATGATCTTAAATAGAAGTGGTAATAGAGGTGAATGTGCAGGGTGTTGTAGACTTCCTTATCAGTTATTAGAAGATGGTAAGTCTCTAACAGAACCAAAGTATTTACTTAGTCCAAAAGAGTTAAATCTAAATCAAGATATTACTAGGTTGTTAGAATTAGATAATGTAACTAGCTTAAAAATAGAAGGAAGAATGAAGAGTCCTGAATATGTAGGTTTTATTACGAGACTTTATAGAAATATAATTGATGCTTATGAACTAGGACAAACTTATGAATTAACTAAAGAAACTATAAAAAACCTAGAAGTTCTTTATAATAGAGGCTTTACTAAAGGACATTTGCTTGCCTCTAAGAATGAGGATTTAATGAATATTGATTCTTCTAATCACCAAGGAATTATTTTAGGAGAAGTAATAGAAGTAACAGAGACTAGAATAAGAGTTTTATTAAAAGAAGAACTAAATCAAGGAGATGGGATTAGATTTTCTAATAATGATGGAATGATTGCTAATTATATATATAATAAAAAAGATGACTTAGTGGCATCTGCTTCAAAAGGGGAAGTTATTGAGCTAGATAATAAAGTGAATTTAAAAGAACTAGGGTTTATTCTTAAAACAAGTGATTTCAAATTACTTAAAGAACTTAAAAATATGCCTAGAAGAGTAGTCAAAATAACTGGAGAAGTAGTCGCTATACCAGGTGAGAAACTATCTCTAACTGTACATGATGGAGTAAATACGCTTACTAAAATAGGTAATCTAGTAGAACCTGCAGTTAAATCTCCTACTACCGTAGAGAGAATTAAAGAACAAATATTAAAAACAGGGGATACTCCCTTTGATTTTACTACAGTAGAAGTTACTTCTGATAATGCTTTTATTCCGATTAAAGAACTAAATGAGTTAAGACGCTTAGCTTTAGAAGAGTTAAAAACCATTAGGAGTAATCCTTTAGTTAAAGTAGTAGAAATGCCATTTAAAAAGAAAGAACTAGTTATTAATAAAGAAACAGGACTATCTATTTTAGTTAGAACTGAAGAACAACTACAAGTAGCTCTTCTTTATAAAATTAAAAGAATTTATATAACAGATTATAAACTATATTTAAATTATAAAGATCAAGCAGGAATTTATTATAGAACTAGTAGAGTTATTAATAACTATGATAAGTTTAATAATAATTCCCTATTACTAGGAGAGATAGGGGGAATACTTCCTACTAAAGAAAATAATAAGGACTTAGTAACTGATTATTTTTGTAATGTCTATAATGCCTATACAGTAGGACTATTACATGAATTAGGAGTAGGAGGGGTAACACTATCAGTTGAATTATCTCCCTCTAATATAATAGATTTAGCTACTAATTATAAAAAACTATATAATGAGGATTTAGGGAGTGAAGTTATAATATATGGCACTGTTGAACTGATGATTATGAAACATTGCCCTATCAGTATGCTTAAAGAGACCAATACTAGTTGTAGGTTATGTAAAGATAATAAAACTTATACTTTAAAAGATAGAAATAATACTGAATATTTAATTCTTAGAGATTGTCCAAATATTCATATTTTTAATTCTAAACAACTAGACTTAAGAGAGAGTATAGACTCTTTAAAGAATATAGGTATTAATACTTTTAGAATTGAAGTATTAAATGAAAGTAAGGAAGAAGTAGCCGAGTTAATTAAATCATGTCAAAGCATTTTAAATAATAAATAATTATTATAAATAGTTATTTTTGTGATACAATATATAGGGAAGGTTGGGGATGTTATGACACTTAATAAAAGTAAAAAGATAAGTAAAGATACTATTATAAAGTACTTAGAACTCTTAGTAATTTTAATAGTAACAGTAGTAGTAATAATAGGAATAAAGACTTGGTATCATAATGATCAAGAATATAAAAAAGGGATTCCTGTTATAGAAGGAACCTTATCTGAAATAAAATATGAAGAGTTAGATAATTATTTACTTGAGAGTGCCTCTTCTAATACTATAGTATTTTATATAGGAGTAGCAAGTGACTCTAATTGTAGAAAGTTTGAAAGAGACTTTAAGAAGTATATTAAAGAACAAGGTTTAGAAGAAAAGATTACTTATTTAAACTTAAGTAATGCTAAAGATATTAACTTAGTAATAAAAGAAATAAATGATAAATATAAATTTAAAGATGCTGTTTTTAAGTATCCTGCTTTAGTATTATTTAAAAATGGAAAGATAGAAAGTACAATTAGTGGTAAAGAAAATAGTTATTTAAATATAGAAGAAGCAAAAGAGTTCTTAACTACTTATAAAATTAAAGGGACTAAATAATGCTTAATATTGTATTATATGAACCAGAAATACC
>JAVWCU010000009.1:0-34438 GCA_036648855.1 Bacilli bacterium | reverse complement strand
GTCTTACCATAAACTGTTGTTAAATTAGTTGGTACTGTATAAGTAGGCATTGCTTTTTCTACTACTATTGTTCTAGTAAGAGTAGCGGGATTACCTGCTAAATCTACTACAGTATAAGTTACAGTATAAGTACCTACATTACTAGTATTTACATTACTAACTACCGTTATTTTACTAGTTAAATCACCATCTATTATATCATTAGCAGTAGCCCCAGCATCTGTATAAGTACTAAAGGCTTTAACAGTTACTAAATCAGTTCCTACTAAAGTTATAACTGGTTTATCTTTATCTAAAATCATTTTATCTGATACCACTTGTTTTATAGAATTATTACTATCTACGGCTTTAACTTGTAAATAGTATTCTCCTGATAATTGATCAGCTAGTATTTGATAATGAGTATCACAATTTACTAGATTATAATCTTGATCTAAGATCCATTCTTTACTATCCCCTGCTAAAGGAGTATTAGTCTTAGTCCAAGCATAATAAACATTTCTAATTTTTTTATTATTTATAGCCTCTATTTTAACCTCAATATTAAGATCCTTTTGTGGAATTTGTTTATTAGGATTTAAAATATTAACTACAGGCAAATCTATATCAATAAAGAATAAATTAGATGTATACTGGTAAATATTATTAGCATTATCTGTTACTTTTACTTTTAAATAGTAACCTTTTAATTCTGTTACATTAGGAGTTATTACTGCTGTATTATTTACAACTTCTTTATAAGTAAATGGTTCAATACTATCTTTAGAAACAAAAGCATATTCTACTGTTTTTACTCCTGATAAATTATCTAAGGCTGTAATAATAGTTTCTGCTTTTTCTACAAAGATTCCATTAGTGCCATCTACAGATAAGGTTAATGTTGGAAGAGTATTATCTAATTTATAAACATTAGATTTAACTAATTTAGTTCTACCTCCATTGACATTATCTATAACTCTAACATATAAATAGTAATTACCACTCACATTGTTTTTAGTTGTCCTAATACTTGTAGTAAATGTTGTCCAAATATTAGTACTAGCATTAACATCTGCATTTTCTTCTAACCAAATATATTCCATACTAGTAGGAGTTACAAAGCTAGGAAGAGTTACATTAATATCAGTACTAGCATCTTTTTTATAAGTTGCTTGCCCATTTGGAGTAATATCTATTTGAGCATCCTCTCTTACTAATTTATATATATCTGATGCCGTAACTTTTGTTTCATTACCTACTTTATCTGTAACTTTTAGGTGTAAGTAATATTGTCCTGTTTGATACTCACTACCAAACTGTAAATGATTATTAATATTACTATAACTATACCAAGTAGTATAAGTAGTAGGCTCTGCATTACTAGTTGTAAGTGCATATTCTACTGTCTTAAGATTATCATCAGTAATATTAACAAGAAGATCAAAACTTGTTTGAGGGTTTAAATCCTTAAGTGATTCAATATTAACTACTGGTTGAGCATTATCTATGGCTAGTGCTTTAGTATTTGCCACTGTTCTATTACCAGCATTATCTACTACTTCAAGATATAAATAGTATAAACCACTTGGTTTTACTACAGTAATAGTATCTCTTACATTACTTTTATCTTTAACATTTAAAATGTTTTCCCAAGTAGTAGGTTCTACTTCTGTAGTTGTTATAGCATAACGAATAGTGCTAATCTTACTTAAAGTATCATTAACATCATATTTAACATTTAAAATCTTACTTAAAGCACTACTATAATTTAAGTTTATAGTAGCTTTATCTAAATCTATTTTAAGAGGATTAATACTAGAAATATCACTATAGTTACCAGCATTATCCATAACTCTGGTCTCTAATAAAGTATTACTACTATTAATAACTACTGGTTGTTCATAATAAATCCAGTTTTGGTTATTAATACGGTAATAAACTTGTCCTTCTAAACTAGATAAAGTAATAACTAAAGGTTTATTAATCCAAGTAGTTAAATCTTGACTTGGAGTAATAGTAGCTTTTTCTGGTTTAGTATTATCTATAATTAATTTATTAGATGAAACTAGGCTCTTATTTCCAACTTTATCAGAAGCTAGAATATGAATATAATATTCTCCAGTTACATCTTTTATTTCTATTTTAGGATTAGTTTTATAATCAGTCCATAGAGTAGCATTAGTAAAATCACTATCTGTTACTGAAGCTTTAGTAGAAACAATTTTATAAATATTTTGAATATTTTCATCGCTTACATCTACTAAGACTGTAACGCTTTTACTAGGTGTTACTACTTCTTTAATATTAATAACTGGTTTAGTACTATCAACATGGAAGACTGGACTAGTCATAGAAGAGATGGCGTTTTCATTATCTGTTACTTTAACCCATAATTCATAATCACCATTAATATTGTCTTGACTAAACTCTATTAAGCTAGAAATAGGTCCTGTATAGGTTGTATATTTGACTGGATTTCCTAATTTAACCCAAGCATATTCTATTTTACTAATTGTTTTACCATCATAGGCTGTCATAGTTACTTTACTTAAGGCTTTATTAACATAAAGTCCTTGGTTATCAAAAGTAATACTTGGCTTAGCTTTTTCAGCTATAAATAGGTTAGATACTACTTCTTTACTATTTCCTACTATATCAGTAGTTTTTACCCAAAGATAGTAACTACCATACCCAGGCTTAGTTATTTCACCATTATTACAAGGAGCATAATCAGTTGGAGAAGTAGTGTTATTATTACTAAAAGCACATAACTGTTCTTTTATACCACTACCTAAATCAGTAATATTTAAAGTTGTTTTAATTTGATTACCAACTGAACCATTTGGGCTATAGCTAACACTAGGAGCCTCATTATCTAAGTAGAAAGGTCCTATTGCTCTAGGAATAGAAGTATTACCATTTACATCAGTTGCAACTACATGTAGATAATAAGTTCCGGATACATTGTTTAAATTTAAGAAATGATTAGTATCAATATTATAATTATTAAAAATAATAAATTGATTAGTTTGAGGAGTAGCATCAGTTGTAGTCCAAGCATATTGAACTGTTTTTAAAGCTCCATTTAAATCCGCTGCTAAAACATCAACGCTTACGCTTTGACTAAATTTTTTCACTGAGTTACTAGATAAACTAACTAAAGGTTTAGACTGATCTCTAACGATAACAGTTCTAACTACTGTTAGAGCTTTATTACCTGCTTTATCAGTTGTATCATAATTAACGGTATAAGTACCTAACTCTTTAATTTCTGTTACAACTTGTCCTTGGCTATTATAAAATACTCCTTTTATCTCTTTAGGAGCATCAAGATTATCAGTGACATTAGCGCCTCGATCATTAAAAACTTTACCTAATTCTACATAAGTAGTAGTTGGTCCATTTAATTTAATAACAGGAGCTTCTAAGTCATTAACTCTAACTAATCTTGTTGTCGTTGTTTCGTTATTAGAAGTATCTTTTACAGAATAAGTAACAGCATAATCACCTGGGACATGCATATTAAGATTGCTTCTATTTACTTGAACTTTATTAGTAATATCTTGATCATAGTTATCTAAAGCTGTATATGAAGGATCAATAAAGTCATTATTAATATTAAGTTCAATGCTATTACCAGCATTAAGTTTAATAACAGGAGCTTCATCATCTATTACTTTGACTATTCTAGTAATAGTGGTTTTATTATGAGAAGAATCACTTACTTGATAAGTTAAGTAATAAGTACCTATCTTTTTTTCATCAAGGAAACCAGTTTTAACTATTTTATTAGTTAATATATGATCATAATTATCACTTGCTAAGGCTCCTAATTCTTGATAAGTATCTTTATTAAAACGAATTGTAACTTGACTATCTCCGTTTAATTTAAGACTAGGAGCAGTATTATCTATTACTCTTACTTCTCTAATTACTTCTATTTTTAGACCATCTGAGCGAGTTACAGTATAACTAATATTATAAGTTCCTAAAACCGCAGTATTAACATTGTTAACAACTACGACTTGATTAGTTATATCAATTCCTTTTTCATCTGTTGCCTTAAATCCTGCTTCTTGATAGGTTTCTAAATAATTTAAATTGATAGAAGCAGGTCCTGCTAATTTGATTACAGGAATATTTTCTAAAACAATAACTGTTCTAGTAGCTTCTGTTTTATTATTATGACTATCTACTGCTTCATATGTGACTTTATATTCACCAGTTACATTAGAATTAACATTATTAGTTACGACTTTAACTAAGATGTTTTTATCATAGTTATCAGTGGCAACTCCAGATAGTTCATTATAATTAGTTCCTTTGTTTAAGTAAACTACAGTACTACCATTTAAAGTAAGACTAGGAGCAGTAGTATCCACAACCTCTACTACCCTTACTTTTGGTGTAATAGTATTATCACTTGTTATATAGTTAAGTAAATATGTGCCAGTTTTAGAAGTATCAACATGTCCAGAAACAATAATATCTAAATTATAGTCTCCTAAAATAACAGCGCCTTCTTCAACATAAGTATTACCTACTTCGATAGTAATAGAACTAGATCCGTTAAGCTCTATTCTAGGTTCAGTAGAATTACCACACATCTCAACTTTTTCCATCTTGTTACCAGTTATTTTTATATAAGAACGAGTCATACAAGATGCATCTACATTCTTATAATAACTAGGGTAACTAGTTGCTAATAACTGATATGGAAGAGCTAGCTCCTCGTCTTTAGTTAGACTTATTCCTTTTGCTTCCATATACATAGCTGCTGCTTGGAATGGCTTTTTGCTAATAGTATTTTGATAAACATCAGTTCCCGCTACAAAAGCAAGAAAAGACATAGCTATAACAGTTAAGCCTGAAGCTATTTGTTTAGTTGTTTTAGCAATTGGTTTCTTAAATATGTTCATATGATTTCCCCCCTTTTAATAATATTAATTACTTTTCTTAGTTTTAATATTTCTAGTTGGAATAGTATTTGTTTTAGTTGAACTAGTTTTTTTAGTAATGACTGGTTCTACTGATTTGGTAGGATTTGATTCCCTAGCTTTTTTTTCTTTATTTATTCTTTTTGTTTCAGCTTTAACATCGATTATAGGCTTAATCTTAATACTATTAGCCTTGGTCTTGACCTTAGCTTTAGCTTTAGCTTTCTTAGTAGTTTCTAATTCTTTTAATGCTAAATCCTTAGCCTTTTTCTTTAGCTGAGCTTTTAAATCTTTAGCTTTTTTCTTTTCAAGTGCTTTATCTGCTTTAGCTTTTTTCTTTTCAAGTGTTTTATCTGCTTTAGTTTTTTTAGCAGGTATAACTATTTGTTTTTCAACTAATGGTTTATTTTGTAGAGAAGGTTTATCATTATTTTTAGCTTTATTTTGCTTGTTTTTGATATAACTAATAATTAAAGCTAAAGTAATAAGAATTAAGATAATGTTTAATAAAGAAGATAAACTAATATTTAACTTAACTTTTTCTGTAGTTAAAAGATAACTACCTATTTGTCCTTTAGTTAACTCTATATAACCATTAGTAATATTTATAGTTTGAGGTTTACTTAATTTACCATCTTGATAAAAATATAAGTATACCTTGTCTGTGTTTTGGAATCTATCTCCTACATAAAGACTATAATTATTTAATTTAGTATTTAAGTAATAAGATAGAACGTTTTTATTATGAAGTTGTTTATAACCAGTTTCTACTTTAACAAGTTCTATTAAACTTTGATTAGTAGCTGGTAAATCTTTAGATTTAATTTTTAATGTATAAAGAATATTACCCATATTATCATAATAGTCTAAGTAATAAGTTTTATCTTTACTTTTTAACTCTGTTAATAATTGTTCAGTTAACTCCACTTTATTTAAATTAATATGATAAATAGAGGCATCTACTGGATCCCCATAAGATGGATAACTATCTTGTCTTACAACATATAAAGTATAAGTTCTTACTTTACCACTTTCACTTGTTACATTAATTAACACTGTATTAGATCCTACTTTTAAAGAATAAGGTTTAACAACCGAATAAACGGCTTTGTTATCTTCTAAAACTGCTGTAATAATAGGAGTAATAACAGTCTCATCAAAGGTTACTAAGTAACCAAAAGTAGAAGATGTAGTATTAATTGTTTTACCATTTATAACTATTTCTTTTAAATTATTATTATCAGATAAAACTGTAGTACCACTAGGCTTACGAATAACATTAACTTGATAAACTCTTGTTTCCCCATTTTCAGCTGTTACTGTAATGTGAATACTGTTTAACCCTTCATTTAAGCTATAAGCTTGAAGGCCATTAATGTTAGCTTTATTATCTTCTGAAGAACCTCCTATAGTAATACTAGTTACATCATTATTTACAGTTAAAGAATATAAAACCGTATCTTTATTAAAATCTAATTTATGGTTTTCTATAGTTAAACTTTTTAAATAGTTATTATTACTACGACTGTCATTTCTAGTTATAACAATTGTATAATTTTTAGTAGCTCCATTTTCTGCTGAAACAGTTATGACAAAACTATTTTTACCATATCTTAATTGTTTAGCACCTGTTCCTGATACAGAAGCTTTATTATCTACAGTTAAGGCCTCAATACTAAGACTAGCGCTATCAGTTCTAGATAGGACATAATAAATAGTATCTCTTTTAAAACCATTAATAGTAGTACCATTTATTCTAAGATCTGCTAAATTATTTTCTCCTGACTTGGGAACATTAACACTTATATTAATAGAGGCATTACCACTACTAACATCAGTAGCATTACTTCCTACAACTCCAGAAATATTCTTAAAAGTAATTGTAGTACTAGTTCCTACTACAAAATTACTAGATGCTTTAAAAGTAATAGTAGCAACTACTCCATTTGTTACTGGCTTAGCGGCATCAAGAACTAAGTTCTTACCCATTGTTGCATTAAAACCATTCATTCCTTCTGCTGTTAAAAGAGTAAGCTTAGAATGATCATAATCAATAGTTCCTAATAAACCATATACTCCTTCATTAGATGAGGCAGTAATATTAATAGTAAACTGACTACCTGCATCAATCTTTTGTGTACCAGTTAAACCTACTCCCATACTAGAGGCGAAAACCACTTGTGGTAATAACATAAAACTTAATAAAGCAATTATCCCTAAAAGTATCTTTTTCATAATGTGTACCCCCTCTTATAAACTTTCTATTCCAGCCAAATGTTTTCTTAAACGAATAACATCTGACATAGTAACATTACTATCTTTATTGACATCAGATGCTGTTAAATTAATTCCTGTTAATAAATCAATATCTGCTAAATGCTTTCTTAAACGAATAACATCTGACATAGTAACTTTACCATCTCCACTGTTATCCCCTATTACTGCAATCTGATAAGTTAATATAGACTGTCCATTTAAATTTATAGTTAAATTACTACCAGTTACAACTGTATCTCCACTAATAGTAGAATCTATGTTAATACTAAACTGAGTACCAATTTGACTAGTAAACTGACTACTATTTTTAATATCAGTAGCCTTAGTTCCTTCTTTAACTAAGATAGCCTGTCTAATTGAATCTACTATAAATAAACTGTTATTTAAGGCAAAGTTAGAAAATAAGTAACGGTATGATTCAAAAGCAGCTCCGGCTTTAACTGTAAGCACTATTTCATCAAAAGGTAAATCATTAGCTAGGCTTCTAGTAAATGGAACACCTTCTAATAAAGTTTTACCTACTACATTTTGATAAGAAGTAGAAGTAATAACCTGACCTTTATCTTTAAAGGTTAACTTATATTCATAGTTAGCATTCTTATCTAAGCCATAACCAGAAGTTAATAAGTAATAAGTCTTATCTTTAGTAAAGTTATTCATATCTATTAGAAATTCAGAATAACTATTGTTAACTTGATCTCTAGTATAGATAGGTGTTACTCCTGTATCTAACTTTAATGAACCATTTGTTAATTTAAAATCATATAATTTACAATCTATTTGAGCAGTAAATGCTGTCGTACTATCTTTATCATCTGTAATATGAATAACTATAGAATACTTTTCTAAAGCTAATGATATAGATGTATCAATATTGGGGATTACTAAGATCATGTCTTTATCTTGAGTAAAGGTATTTTCTTTAAGTAATGTACCCCCTAATATATTGTTAGGTTCTAAAATAACATATTCAACCATGTAAGTATAAGTTGTATTAGGATCAAAATTATGCATATTAGATAGATTAATTTGAATATCTTTATCTATCATAATTCTATTTCTACTAAGCATTACTTCACTTACAGCGGAATCTGGATTTTTCTGGATAGGTGATATAGGTGCTACATGTGTTCCATCTTTATATGCTATACCAGCATCTAAATCATTGTAATAGTAATAACCAATATTAAGTGTTTCTGTGTAGGTTGTTAATTTATTAGTTATTTCAAGTTGGAATATATATTCACCTGGTGCAAGGTTAGTAGATGAAGTCCCTAAATCAACAATTACTTTTCCATCAGTTGTTTTACCACTACATTCAAATAAAACATTGATTGCATCAAATACTCTATATATTCTTAGTTTATAGCTATATGCCTTTTCAAAGTCACTAGTATCTATAACTAAATTACTGCCTATCTTAAAGTAATCAGCATCAACATCAAAAACATTATTAACATAATTACCTTTTGTTATTGGCACACTAATATTTTCATACATTAATTTAGTATTGTTAGTAGAAGCATTTACTGGTATATAGTAAGTAAATCCTTGTAGTAACAACATAATAGATAAAATTAAAGAAACTATCTTTTTCATAATTTTATACCCCCTTAAAACCATGATTACATCATATTGATGAATGTGGCTATATTTTAACATAAAAGTTATGAAAAGTCAAACTTTACTTGGTTTAGAGGTGAAAATTAACTGTTAAGTAGACATATTTGTCAATGAATTAAATTTATGCATAAAAAAAATCCTTAAAAATAAGGATTATATATACTTACTTGGTGTCCACGATAGGAATCGAACCTACTGCCTGTAGCGTCGGAGGCTACCGCTCTATCCTGATGAGCTACGTGGACAAATATATAATAGATATTATATCATATATTTTATTATGTAGTTACTTTAATATAGTAGGAATAGGCGCTACTATTTTTATTAATTGATTAGTTTTAGGGTGAACTAGTTCTAAAATATGAGCATGTAAACCAAGTCTATGAAGAGGGTCCTTTGTAGAACCATATTTTTTATCTCCAACAATTGGGGTTTTCATATCTTGCATATGAACTCTAATTTGGTTTTTTCTACCTGTTTCTAAAGATACTTCTAGCCAAGTATAATCTTTGGTTTCTTTTAATTTTTTATAATGCGTGATAGCTAACTTACCATTTACTCTATCATCAGTTGAATAAACTCTAAAAGTTTCTGTTTCTTTAAAATAACTTTTAATAGTCCCTTTATCTGTAGGAACATTTCCTTCAACAATAGCTAAATAAACGCGTTTTTTAACTAGTTCTTCCCAATGATCTTGAAGTTTATGTTTAGCAGTTTCATTCTTAGCAAATACTAATACTCCTGATGTATCTTTATCTAAACGGTGAACAACAAATATCTTATTATTTGGATTAGCTTGTTTTACATAATTACTAACAATATGAAACATAGTTTTATTTTTTTCTTTTTCTGTTGAAACAGATAATAACCCCGCTGGCTTTGATACTGCTATTAAATCATTATCTTCCATAAGAATAACTAGTCTATTATCATTAATCTTTCCATAAAATTTAGCGTCTTTTATTTCAACAATTTGGCCTTTTTCTAGTTCTTGATTAAATTGAGTAGTAATAACTTTATTAACTAAAACAGAATGATGTGCTAATAGTAATTTAATTTTCTTGTGAGAATATTCTGGAAACTGTTCTTCTAAGAAAGAGAATAATTCTTGACTCTTCCGTACAGTAATTTTGTTAGTATCTTTCATTTTACTACCTCCTAATGTTTAAGGTGAATATACTTAGCTTATTATAGCATAGAATGAGTTCTTAAAAAAGAAAAATTCTAGTTACCCTACTTTTTATAGATTTAGTAATAATAAGCAATAATAAAACCCTTATATTATAAGGGTTAATAACAACTGGTGTTCTCGATTGGAATCGAACCAACGGCCTTCCCCTTAGGAGGGGGACGCTCTATCCTACTGAGCTACGAGAACAATTAAAAGGCTTTTAAAAAGAAGATTGCTCTTCTATCTAATAGCATTTAATGATATAACAAGAAGAAAAGACATAGCAGCAGATAATTCACTTCTAACACTGTAAACCTTTTCAAAGATAGAAACTAAATCATCAACAATATCAACGATCCAACTTTCTAAATATCTAGGCACTTTTAAAGAAACAGGAAACATATGAGTTAAAATAATATCTTGTTCTTTATCTGATAAAGTAAAATATTTGCTGGCATTTAATAAAGCGTATTTAGGATGATTAACTAGTACTGCAGCCCGAACTTTATTACTACCAATTGCCTCTGTTTTTTCTAAGAAGAAATCATGTAATAGTGCTCCTCTAGCAGTACCATTTATATCTAAATGTAAACCTTTAGCCACTAAATATGAATAATATGACACTCTTAAAGAATGATCATATCTATTCATTCCATGATGAGTAATATCTTTAGTTTTAGAAAACTCGGTATGTGCTAATATATCATCTACGATACTAAGATATTTATTATCTTTATATCCAATATTCATTTTTTCACCTCTAGAATTATAATACATTATATTACTAAACTATAATTTGTATTAGTCTTTATAGCCTGATAACTATTGATTAATTATTTTTGCTAAACTCCTGCCACATCTTTTTGGCATGTGTTAATTGTAACATAATTATTATATTTCTGCAACCCCAGAGCATTTTTTTATAGCCAAAAAGGGAAAGTTTTTGAAACTCTCCATCTATATAAAACGCTTTTTATAGCGTCCTACCCTATTATATGGAGGGTATGTATAAATAGTGCCCTTTCTTTCTAAAAGTACTCTAATAGTACCTTCAAGACTAGTACTTTTCACTATAATATTATGCTTTTTTAAATTACTTAGTACTTTTTTACTAGGATGATGATAACTATTTTTCAAACCTACTGAAATAAAACCATACTTAGGACTTAGTACCTTTAATAACTCATTACTTGTACTAGTATTACTACCATGATGTCCTACTTTTAAAAAGGTTATCTGGGGTATTTGATAAGTTCTTAATAACTCTTGTTCTGCTAAGATACCACTATCACCGGTAAATAGGAACTTATAATTAGATCCATCAGCATAAAGAATACAACTACTATCATTTTCACTAGGAAATTCCTTATTTAAGGACGTAAGCTTAATGTCACCAAGTATTATTTGCCTATTAGTAGTGCATTGACTAAGTTTTGTCCCTAATTGTTTACCCTTAGCAATTAATATTTCTTCTTCCTTAGTCAGACTCCCTAAATTATAGATTATTTCTTTAACCCTAATAGAATTAAGTATTTCTTTAGAGCCCCCTATATGATCAAGATCTCCATGAGTGATAACTAGATAGTCTAACGTGGTAATTTTCAAAGATTTAAGAAATAAAACGATATCTTTCCCCTTATTTTTACTAGTATCAATTAGCATGGTTTTAGCTTGAGATTTTACTAATATAGAGTCCCCTTGCCCAACATCTAAAATATAAACCTCGTTTTTAAGAGAAGTGGGTGTAATAATTAAAATTATAATGATAAGAAGAAACGGTAACAGAAAAACTATTTGTCTATGTCTAAACCCATATAAGGCAATAACTAGTCCTATAATAATTAAAAGCAAAACTATTAAAGAAGGTTTACCTAAAATAAAGGTACCAAATAGAACTTTAGAGAAAGAACTGGATATAGCCTCAAATATTTTAATAATCATAAAAAATAGACTATCTATAAAAGGAAAGACAAAACATAATAAAGATAAAGGCACTATTAAAAAAGTATAAAATGGTACAAACAGTAAATTAAAGAGAGGTGTTAAAAAGTTAAGTGTAAAGAAAAAATTCAAGGAAATAGGAATACTACTTAAAAAGGCTATAAAAGAAATAAAACCAATTTTCTTAAAATAATTGGATTGTTTATTAAATAAATCAGAATTAAAAATTAAAATCAAACTAATTACACTGGAATACCAAAAGCCTATTTGATATATATAATATGGGTTTAACAGGAGTAATAGACCGATACTTAAGACAGCTAAAATTTTACTATTAATAGATAGATGATATTTATTATTTAGATAACCTAGGAAAAAGCTAAGAAAGGCTCTTAAAAAAGAGACAGAATTATTAAATAAATAGAGAAAACCACATAAGATTAATAAAACTACTGAAGGTTTCTTCTTTAGAAATATAATTAGTAAAGAAATATGCATTCCAGAAACAGAGAATAAATGAGATATACCATTAGTTCTATAACTATCAAGTGTGGTCCTCGCAATATTATTAGTTATACCTAAATAGAAAGTTTCTAAATAGGGAGCTGACTTAGGGCTTTTAGATATTTGTTTGCTAATTAGTTTTTTTAAGGAAAACGAACCTTTTTTAATGATATTAATTTCTGCTGTTTCTAAATAATTATATATTTTGAAGGAGGCATAATAATTTTTATAAGAGTAAATCCCTGGTATGGTTGGATTAGGGATAGGGGTTAACTTGCCTATTACTTTAACTTTATCTCCTACTTCAATATTTATATTAGTAGACGTTTTAAAGAAATAAGTACCTTGTAAAGTTTCTTTAGCGGATACTTTTAATTTAAAGGTTAACTGTTTATCATTTATTCTCACTTCTTTAATAGTACCGGTAAAGCTTGTTTCATCCCCTTTATATAAACTGTGTCTAGGAAATACTACCAAGGATGTAAAGAGCCAAATAAGTAGCAGGATAGCAAATATTTTATAGTTTGATAAAATCTTTAATAGCTGCAAAGACACTAGCTCCTATCCCTGGTACTTCCATTAACTCATCAAGAGTTTTAAAGCCTTGACTTTCTTCTCTATATTTAATAATAGCTTCAGCTTTAATCAGACCTATTCCAGGTAAAGTAAGTAATTCATCCTTAGTAGCTTGGTTAATAGATATTAACTCTAATTTAGGGGGAATAACCCCTACTTCTTTATCTATACATGCTCCATTTACTACTATTTGACTAGTCAAGCATTGCTTATTTACTGATACCTCCATTTCTTTTGTCTCTTTAAAATGCTTTACTTCTTCCTTACTATAAATAATAATTACCATTTGATCAGTTACTTTTTGACTGAGATTTAAGACAGAAGTATCTGCATTATCAAGTAAACCACCCGCTAAAAGAATAATATCTATAACTCTCATGGAGTCATCTACGGCATAAGTACCTGGTTTGTTAATTTGCCCCTTTATATCAATCATCCATCCTAATATAGGAGTTTCTGGCTCTTGATCCTTAATAGGCTTTGATATAGTTGGTTCTTTAATAACCACTTTATCAGTTTCTAATACTTCCTCTTTATTTGTTTTAAAATCAAAGTAAAAATATATTCCAATTGCTAGTAACATAAAACAAAACAAACTAATACTAACAATCTTCATTTCTTTATTTCTACCTAAACCTCCTTGTTTTCTTTCCATAAAAAATAACCTCCTTCATAGAGATTATTCAAGATAATTTAAAGAGGTACTAACTTTATTTACTTATTTTTTTATGTTCCTTCTTATTATTAACTTCTAATTGCAATCTAGTTTCCATATTAACTCTTTGAACAATAGTTAATGCTACTACTAAACATAAAGTAAAACTACCTCCATAACTAATAAATGGTAATGGCACCCCAGTTAATGGTATTAAGCCAAATAAGCCACATATATTAATGATAATATGTAAACCAATGTAAACTGCAATACCATAACACATCATAGCACCCCTATTAGTATAACTTTCTCTACCTATTTTAACTATTCTTCCTAGTAATAAAAAATAAAGAATAATAATACCAACTGCGGCAATTAAACCTAATTCTTCCATAACAATAGCAAAAATAAAATCCGTATGAGCTTCTGGTAAATATAAATACTTTTGAGTACTATTACCTAAACCTACTCCAAAAGCTTTACCATTATTAATTGCTATATAACCATTACAAAGCTGATTACCTGTTGTATAAAACTTTTCTGTGCTGCAGGGATTAGCTAAATTAAAACGATCTAATTGCCTAGATAATAAGAATTCTTTACCTGATGCCACTAAAACAAGTATAGTAACTACTAATCCTCCAATAGCTAGAAAGATTGTTTTTACTTTAATTTCTTTAATAATAGGAGCAGATATAAAGACAAAAAAAGCTATAGCTAAAAAGATAACCGTGGTCCCTAAATCCGGTTGAATAAAAATAAGTACTGCAATAATAATTGTAACTCCCAAAGGTAATAAACTAGGACCATATTTATCTAATTTATCTTTTACTCGATCATAATAAGAGGCCATCCACATAATAATAATAATTTTAGCAAATTCACTCGGCTGAACACTAAAGAAACCTAAATCAAACCAACTTACAGCTTGATTCTTAACAACTCCAGTAGCTAGAAGATAAACTAAAAGAGCAATTACTCCAATAATACCCATGCTAGACAAAGTTCCATAAGACTTAGTGGTAAACCTAATAAAGATAAGGGCTAAACAAAAACTACCAAATAAGAAGATAGCCTGCTTTACAAAATAACGATAAGGACTAGTTCCTTGAGACATAAAAGCCATGATATTAGAACTAGAAAAAATCATAATTAAACCAATTGCAAACAGAATAATACTTATGATTAATAAAGGCTTATCTATATTTTTAAATATTTTCTTCATTTTATCACCTATCTTTACTTTCCTTTATCATATCATATTTAATAATAGAAAAGATAATTTTTTAGTCATTTATAATAACAAAATACCACTACTTGGAATAACCTATACTAGATAATAAATAAAGGAGGAATGAATATGTATTATTATAACGGCGGAGGGTCTTCTTGTGGTTGTCAAAACTATGGAACACCTTACATGCCATACCCACAAGGAAATGGATGCGGTTGCCAAGGAGGAACTTCTTCTTATGCAATTGTTCTAGTTCTATTTATCTTATTAGTTATTGTTATCGGTTCAAGATTTGCTAGATAAATAAAGGGGGAGGAATTTATTCTTCCCTTTTTTGTTTTTTTTTGATAAAATAGGTACGAAGTGGTGAAGGTTATGTTAAAAACAAGAGATATTTTAGATGAGAAAAATAAAATACTACGTCTTCCTAGTAAAGATGTAGTTTTTCCGTTAGATAAAAAAGATTTAAAAAATATAGATTTAATGATTGAGTATTTAACTAATAGTCAAATAGAAGATAAAGCTTTAAAATATGATTTAAGACCTGGTATGGGTATGGCCGCAATTCAAATTGGGGTTCCAAAAAGGTATATTACTATTGTTGATGAAGTGGAGAATGGTTTTGATACTTATGTGGTCATCAATCCAAAGATTATTAGTAATTCTACTGAAATGATTTACGTTGAACAAGGAGAAGGATGCCTTAGTGTTAACCGTGAGGTTGAGGGGATTGTCCCTAGATATGCCAGAGTTACGGTTGAAGGATATGATATTAATGAAAATAAAATAAGAATTAGAGCTAGAGAAGATTTAGCGATTGCCTTTCAACATGAAATAGATCACTTAAATGGGATTTTGTTCGTTGACCATATTGATACTAAGAATCCAATGAAGAATGCTAAAAACTATAGAGCTATATAATTTAAGACTTAGGTCTTTTTTTTATACATTAACTGGTAAAGTAATAATTACTACAGTCCCTTTTTCATACTCTGAATCATATCTAATACTTCCATGATGAAGTTCTATTATCTCTTTAGATAAGGCTACTCCTAGACCTGTTCCAGTTACTTTAGTAGTATAAAACATCTCTGATAAATGCTTAAGGGTCTCTTCATTCATCCCTATTCCATTATCCTTTATAATTATATCAATTAATGAATTATGTTTTCTAGTGGATAAGGTTATTAAACCTGAAATCGAACTATTTGAACTATTTATAGCTTCTACAGAGTTTTTAAAAAGATTAATTAACACTTGTTTAATTCTATTATAATCGCCAATTATATATAATTCAGTATCTGGTATACTAAAATTAGTAAAAATACCATTACCATTAAATAAAGAAGTTAACTGCATAGTAGTATCTTCTAATAAATAATAAATATCCATAACTTCAGGATTTATCTTAATTTTAGTATAGTCTAGAAAATCATCCATTAAGGTCAAGGTTCTTGCTATTTCCTTAGAAACAATAGGAATATACTTATGTACTTTATTAGTGTCATTTAAATCAATCATATCTAAATAACCTTTACAAACAGAAATAGGATTTTTAATTTCATGAGTTATTTTAAATAAAGAGTTTCTTAAAAACTTTTCTTTTTCTAATTCTTTTAAAGTTTGGTTTAAAGAAATAATATCCTCCCCTTTTTGTAAACAGACAAAAATAATATTAGCAACTAGATAAAATAGAATCATGCTAAATAAAACAATCCCAAAATTAGTAGTAAAAGAAATACTAATAGGATTAATATAGAACACTTTCATAGATAAGAAGAAGGTTTTAACTAAGACAAATACCTGAATAACTCGGTCCTTTGTTAATTTTTTATAACCAATTAAAGCATACATAAAAAAGTAAATAACATATTCTAAAAGAACAAAGTAAAAATTATAATTAAGTTCTACGATACCATATATTATAAGAACTATAGATAAGACAATGGAGGTTTTTTGTTTACCCTTTAAATATGCTATTAATAAAGGTATGTTAAATAACGCTATTAAGCTAGCACCTTCAAATTGGACTTTACCATAACGCATAATTAAGTATAAAGAAGACACTAAGGCAATACTACAAAATAAGCCATCTTCTTCTCTAGATATGTTTTTTTGATAGGCTGTATAAAGTAAATAAATAAGTAAAGGAAATAAGAGAAAAACAATATTGATAATAAGTCCTTCAAAATAATTCATAATATCCCCTCTTTCTTTATAATTGTATGCTTTAGTCATGTCGTATTTTGTCGAATTATGTAATATTTTGATGTTTTATATATAATTATAGTAATAAATACTATTCTCTAGTATATTTCACCTTTACTAAATTTATAGTTGGTCATAAAATATGTTGAATAAAGAATATGATCTATTATTTATTCATAATAATGAGAGGAGGAATAAATATGTCTATGCCCATTATCAAACCCGGAACTATTACAAGAGGAGATGCAACTGGAAACATAATTGAGTCTATTGCTTATGAAGAATCAGGTATATCTCATATCTTAAATGCTGAAGCAGAAAAATTAAATCAGGTTATTAATACTCCTAATATTACAGCTGATGAACTTATTGCCGTTAATAAATCTGTAAAAGCAACTGTTGATAATGTTATTACTTTAGAACTTAATTTAAAAAATAAATTAAATCTTTTTCAAAAAGAAATCTGTAAAACAAATTAGAAGGGAGATTATTTATGGCATTTGTTTATGCAAACCCTGGTTCAGGACCTAGTGCAGGTGGAATCGGTTGGTTTGATTTTTCTAACCTAGTTATTGCTCCAGGCCAAAGTTATACAAATTTAACAGGAACCTTAAACGATGGTTCTACAGTTACTTTTGATATTAAATCTATTCCAGCCTCTATTGTTCCTTTTACTGCTAATACTGTACCCCGTCCATTCTCATATTTTGGAAATCTACAGTATACAGGCATATTAGGAAATGTTGCCTTAACAACACCTTTACTTGCTAGTTACTCTAATGTTAGTACCCTTGAAATTTCAAATATAGTCGTTAAAGATGTTGATGGAAATTTGGTTACTAACTATACAGCAGTTGTGGCTGATGCTGAGAGTACTAACTTATTTCCTCAATATACTGAACATTTAACTTTTACAACAACTGGTAATCCATGGAGTCTTTTAAGTACAATTGGTCCTAATCCTCCAACAATTATAGGCGTAGGATCTAACAGTGTGACTATTACTGGTACTAATCAATCTAGTCAAGCTGCTTATGTTTTAACTTCTAATAGTCCTAGTAAACTTACTCTAGAAACTTATGGAAGAGAAGCAGTTGCAATAGGATTTTCTACAACTCGTGTAACTTTACAAAAAGTAATTGGTGCAAGAATTAACAGCGCTGATCAGTTTGATTTAAATATTGCAGGAACACCTAACAATCAAGTGTTTACAACCGGAAGTGCTAGTGGTATTCAAGTGGAAAAAGCTACTATTTATGCTATACCTGGGAATACTTATACTATTAATGAAGCAATGGCACCTGGTTCTGTTAGTAACTTATCAGCCTATACTACTTCTACTTCTGGTGTTAATAATACTCCAGGTGGTCCTACTCCTCCAACTGGGACTTTACCTATTAATGTAACTCCAGTTTTAGGAGATGAAATTGTTTATACTATTACTAATGCTGCTCCAGAAGTTTATACTAAAACAGTCGATAAACAGTACTCTGATTTAGGAGAGATATTAACTTATACTATTAAAGGACATAATCCTAATAGTTTCCCTATTAATAATGTCTTAGTTCAAGACTCTACTCCAGCAGGTACTACTTATATGAATAATCTAACTGTTAGTGTTCCTTATACTGGAACTGATCCTAATAGTGGTATTACTTTAACTACTGTAGCACCTAACAGTGATGTTACTATTTCATACCAAGTTAAAGTTAATTCTTCTGTTGCTACTAATCAAATTAATAATGTGGCTACTGTTACTGGTCCTAGTGGTATTCCAAAAAACACTAATATTGTAACTACTACTATTAATAATGCTGATTTAACTTCAACTGGTAACTTTAATAAAACTGTTACTCCTACTACTGCTAAACCGGGAGATATTTTAACTTATACTATTACTATGAAAAATACAGGAAATGTAGCTGCTAACAATGTTGTTTTAACTGATATTATTCCAGTTGGTACTACTTATGTAGCAGGTTCTACTACTGCTAGTTTACCGTTTACTGGTGATGCTACTAGTACTATTAAACTAACTTCTCCTATCATGGCAAATACTACAGCAACCGTTACCTTTAAAGTTAAAGTTGGAAGTACTCTACCTGTTGTTAATCCTATCCCTAATAAAGCTGATGTTGCCTACACTTATACGGTAGACCCTAATAGCCCTAATGGGGTAGCTAAAACAGGAACTAGTAATACTGTTACTACTAATATAGTTGCTGCTTCTCTTTCTACAGTTAAAACTGCCGATAAAGAAGTATCTTATATTGGAGAAGTTATAACTTATAATATTGCTGTTACTAATACTGGTAATACACCTTTAAATAATGTTACTATAACTGATCCAATTCCTAATGGTACAGCTTATATTCCAGGTTCTTTAGTTGTTAGTGTTCCATCTACTGGTATTCCAGGAAGTGGAATTACTCTAACTAATTCTCTATTACCTGGTGCTACTGCTACTATTACCTTTAAGGTTACAGTAACTTCTATTCCTAATCCTAACCCTATTAAAAACAAAGCTACTACTACTTATAAATACACATTAAACCCACTTAATCCAGATGGGGAAAATGGTACATCTATTAGTAATATAGCTACTACTTTAATATTTAGGAATAATTATAATCAACAAATTAATGATCTAATTGAGTCTGTTGCTTTAGAACAAGCAGCCCTTGCTGCTATTGCTAATTCTGAAGGAGCTAAAATTCAGGCGGCTCTTGCTATTAATAATATTACACCAGATGAATTATTATGTATTAATAAGAGTGTGCAAGATATGTTAGAATCTATTAATATGTTAGAAACCGTTTTAAAGCAAAAACTTAATATAGTTAACTGTCAAATCAATGGCTGTAATTGTTGTTAAATTATAAAATTAATTTATTAAGAGTGGAACTGATAATTTCACTCTTTTTCATTTATATGAGTTTAAACAACCATTCACATTTAGCTAGTATTCATATAATATAACTGAATAAGCATATATGAGTATTTTATTTATTCAACATATAACATAAGAAATTAATAATTAATTTCACATGGAATATATCAACAAATTGGAAAGGAGATAAAAATATGGCATTTGTTTATGCAAACTCCGGTTCAGGTCCTAGCGCAGGTGGAATCGGTTGGTTTGATTTTGGAAATTTTAATTTAATCCCGGGGCAAACTATTAAAGGATTAACTGGTACTTTAAATGATGGTTCTACAGTTACTTTTGATATATCTGCTCCAACAAGCTCAGCCATGACTTTTAATGCTTTTGGTTCCCCTGTAGCCGGAGTATTTGGATATGTTAATTATACAGGTATTTTAGGAAACGTTTTATTACAAAATGATAGAATAGGATCACTTGATCCAGGTACAATCATAATAAGTAATATAGTAGTTAAAGATATTAATGGTAATCCTGTTACTAATTATACTGCTATCGTTTCAGATGCAGAAAATACCAACATAGGAGAATCCTGGGAATTTAATACAGATGGAGACCCCTGGAAATTATTTACTACTATTGGTTTTCATACCACTACCCTAACAGGAATTGGAACTCAAACTGCTAAAATTATTGGTACTACACAACTATTTACAGCTGACTATGTATTAAGCACACAAAATCCTAAAACCCTTACTTTAACAGCAATTACTAATGGGGGTTTAGAAGCTGTTGCAATAGGATTTGCTACAACTCGTGTAACGGTTCAAAAAAACATAGGAGCAAGAATTAACAGTGCTGATCAGTTTGATTTAAATATTGCAGGAACACCTAACAATCAAGTGTTTACAACCGGAAGTGCTAGTGGTATTCAAGTGGAAAAAGCTACTATTTATGCTATACCTGGGAATACTTATACTATTAATGAAGCAATGGCACCTGGTTCTGTTAGTAACTTATCAGCCTATACTACTTCTACTTCTGGTGTTAATAATACTCCAGGTGGTCCTACTCCTCCAACTGGGACTTTACCTATTAATGTAACTCCAGTTTTAGGAGATGAAATTGTTTATACTATTACTAATGCTGCTCCAGAAGTTTATACTAAAACAGTCGATAAACAGTACTCTGATTTAGGAGAGATATTAACTTATACTATTAAAGGACATAATCCTAATAGTTTCCCTATTAATAATGTCTTAGTTCAAGACTCTACTCCAGCAGGTACTACTTATATGAATAATCTAACTGTTAGTGTTCCTTATACTGGAACTGATCCTAATAGTGGTATTACTTTAACTACTGTAGCACCTAACAGTGATGTTACTATTTCATACCAAGTTAAAGTTAATTCTTCTGTTGCTACTAATCAAATTAATAATGTGGCTACTGTTACTGGTCCTAGTGGTATTCCAAAAAACACTAATATTGTAACTACTACTATTAATAATGCTGATTTAACTTCAACTGGTAACTTTAATAAAACTGTTACTCCTACTACTGCTAAACCGGGAGATATTTTAACTTATACTATTACTATGAAAAATACAGGAAATGTAGCTGCTAACAATGTTGTTTTAACTGATATTATTCCAGTTGGTACTACTTATGTAGCAGGTTCTACTACTGCTAGTTTACCGTTTACTGGTGATGCTACTAGTACTATTAAACTAACTTCTCCTATCATGGCAAATACTACAGCAACCGTTACCTTTAAAGTTAAAGTTGGAAGTACTCTACCTGTTGTTAATCCTATCCCTAATAAAGCTGATGTTGCCTACACTTATACGGTAGACCCTAATAGCCCTAATGGGGTAGCTAAAACAGGAACTAGTAATACTGTTACTACTAATATAGTTGCTGCTTCTCTTTCTACAGTTAAAACTGCCGATAAAGAAGTATCTTATATTGGAGAAGTTATAACTTATAATATTGCTGTTACTAATACTGGTAATACACCTTTAAATAATGTTACTATAACTGATCCAATTCCTAATGGTACAGCTTATATTCCAGGTTCTTTAGTTGTTAGTGTTCCATCTACTGGTATTCCAGGAAGTGGAATTACTCTAACTAATTCTCTATTACCTGGTGCTACTGCTACTATTACCTTTAAGGTTACAGTAACTTCTATTCCTAATCCTAACCCTATTAAAAACAAAGCTACTACTACTTATAAATACACATTAAACCCACTTAATCCAGATGGGGAAAATGGTACATCTATTAGTAATATAGCTACTACTTTAATATTTAGGAATAATTATAATCAACAAATTAATGATCTAATTGAGTCTGTTGCTTTAGAACAAGCAGCCCTTGCTGCTATTGCTAATTCTGAAGGAGCTAAAATTCAGGCGGCTCTTGCTATTAATAATATTACACCAGATGAATTATTATGTATTAATAAGAGTGTGCAAGATATGTTAGAATCTATTAATATGTTAGAAACCGTTTTAAAGCAAAAACTTAATATAGTTAACTGTCAAATCAATGGCTGTAATTGCTGTTAAATTAAGAATACTATAATAAATTAAAAGGACACTAGGAGAAATAACTTCTAGTGTCCTTTACTTTAATGTTATTAATTTGAATATTCATCAAATTACTATTTAGCTTTTAGATCATCAATATACTTCTTTAATTGTTTAGAATCATGTCCTAAGATAATCTTTAACTGATTATCTATTTCTACTATACCCTTAGCTCCTAGCTTTTGAATAGCGTCTTTGTTAACTAAAGAGATATCCTTTAAAGTAACCTTAAATCGAGAAAGATTAGTTTCTGTTTCTAGAATATTATCTTTGCCACCTAAATAATCTAATAATTTATTCATCTCTAGATGAGCATCTTTACGATTGGCTTTTAGTATAGCTAATACTACTATTAAAAAAATAGCAATTAGAATTAAATATTGATAGTTCATATTTTTTATCACCTACTTTAGTATACTATATTTTTTTACTATTGACTAGATTCTTCTTAAACAAACTAAATAAACGATGAAATAAATCTCTGGTATTCTTTTTTACTACTAATAAAACTATTATAGTTAAAATAGAAATCACTATAAACAATAATCCTATTCCTAATAAACAAGTGAAAAAGTTAGTACAATTAGTAAATAATAGCTGCTCAACTGGAGTACTTAAAAAGGCAATTCCTATAAATAAGATAATACATATACCATATTCAAGTAACATTTGTTTTAAATCTTTATAGTTAAAGACCTGTTTGTAAATTAAGCGACATTTTAAATAATTACTAATCAAATAAGAAAAGGCAGTAGCTCCTAATAGTCCTGCAAAACCGAAGGGTTTTACTAATAATAAAGAGAATATAATATTAACTAAAGCAGCTATAAATACATAATTTTTACTCACCTTATAGAGACCATTAGCATTTATTATAGAGTGTAAAGGGAAAAATAAAATAGTAAAGAATAAACATAAAGTGAACATTAAGACATCTACTTGCCTAATCATATATAAAGCATCTTTAATCCAAACACCAATAAAAGGTCTAATCCCAATATAGAAAGTTAAAGCCGCTACGAAGGCAATGATTATAATTAAAGTATAATATTCTTTAAATAATTTATAACTGCGTTTCTTCTCACCTTTTGCAAAGACATTACCAAATGTTAAAGAAACTATCCCATTCAATCTAGAAATAAGCTCCGATAAATAACTAGCTACATAATTATATGTTCCATAAATACTAACGCTGACTGGTCCTAAAATATACATTACAATTACAGAATCTATATTATTGGCAATTAAATAACCAAATTTATTCCAAGCTACATCCTTAGTCATATCTAAAGCTTTCATATCCTTAATTTCAGTTTCTTTTAGCCAAGGATAAATATGTTTACCTATTAATCTAAAAACTACTTCCTCAATTAATTTAATTATGAAAATAGAAAGACCTATCATTAGTAAATTACGAGAAAATATAACAAATATAATAATTAAAATATCATTTATAATTTTAAATCCATTAAAGACACTGGCAAAAATATAACTATGTTGATCACTACTAAGTGCGGCTTCATAGGCATTTTGTTTACCAAAAAAAGGAATTAAATAAGCTGCACAAATAAGAATAAATGTTCCTAAAACCTGAATTAGTTTAGAACTTTCTATATGCATAGTAAAAGGTAATATAATAACTGCCCCTACTACTAAAATACCAATGATTAGACCTATTTTTTTAAATATTTCCCTACTACCTGTATAGATTTCTCTAACTTTCTTATGATCTCCATCTGCAAAAGGCTTATATAGCTGAAAAGTTACTGCAGAGGTAAATCCGGCCTCCATTAAAAACAAATAAGTAATAACTTGATTAATAAACTGATAATAACCATTCATTTCATTACCTAAAAAAGTTATTAAAATATTAATCTTGATTATTCCTAAAATACCATTAATTATATAGGGAATAATCTCTGATAAGGCTCCTAGCATCATGTTTTTTGTTCTCAAAATAATACCTCTTTCTTTTTAATATAGACAATTGTATCATAAATAAAGAGGAATATCGATTATTTTTTAGGTATAAATAATACACAAAACTAATTTATTTGAATATTCTATATTAGATAATAAATAAAGGGGTAAGATATAAGTTTTATCAAAATATAAGGAGTACTATTAATTAAAAGCTAAATCAAAAATGACTTAGTAACTATATAGTTACTTGATTTAGGTTAAAATTATAGAAACACCTATAGTACCATTTTATTACCTGAGATAATTTATTATCTTTAACCTAACTGTTCACTAAATAAAATGATCTGTTTTGATTTAGATTTTAATTAATTTTACCCGTGTAAAATCTAAATACGGTTTATAGAAAGGAGGGATTTCTATGTGTGGAGAGAATAGACCTACTACTAATACTAAATGTAGCTGCTTAGATGCTATTTTAGAAGTTATTTTAAAATTACAACGTCGCGGGCATAAAATTGATGAGAAACTTGAAGGATGTGATAAGCCTTTTCTAGGGCCTTGTCCAAATGTAACTTGCTATAATACTAGACCTGTTACATTCTTTCGGTGCTGTGATGGTGGGCAGTGGACAATGCCTTATAATTTAGGAGATACAACTGGAACATCTGGAGTATTTAGAGTTGAAAATTTAGATGGTTGCTGTTGTGGATGCCGTATATTAGCTGCTAATCCTGATGTAGATGATAATCCAGCATTACCTTATGTTGCGACCGATTGTTTCTTTACAATTAATCTAGAGTGTATTGGAGCTTTAAAATGCTTACCTGATACCTATATTTCTTGCTTATAAAGAAAAAAGGGTACTGAATTATCAGTACTCTTTTTAACGGTCTAATGGTTTTAAAGTATTAAACTCTAAAATATCCCCAATAGTTATTTCATCATCATCTATAGTAATTAACTTATCCCCTATAATACCTATTAACTTAGTCTCATAAACTTTATTCTTAGTAGTAATTACTACCGGAACTTTAAAACTATGATGTGTTGAACGAAAAACCGAATTAATCTTAGTTAAAATAATCTCACTTTGCTTTTCTGGATTTGTAATAGTTTCCCTAACAAAGACTGGTGATAACCTCTCACTTGGCTCTTTTGATGAAGAATAAAATACTTCTTTATTATGATTTATCTTTTTAGTAATAGGTAATTTAGAAATACTGGGCAATTTTTTATTCATAATAACCTCCTGGTTAAGTTTATGAAATAACAGAGTAAAACTTGCTAAAAATATCCATACTAGTATTAGGTGATATTAATAATGATAAAGAAAAACTTTAAACTAGATAAACTACTAATTACTTTTATATTAATCTTTTTAGTTATTAGTATTGTTACAATTAATAGCGCTATGCTGTTCCTACCTGATTACTTAGGTAATTTAGCTATAAAGCAGCTAATTTGGTATAGTATAGGATTAATTATTATGCTGATTATTATTAAAATAGGCAATGATAAAATACTTAACTATGCATGGTATATATATGGAATTTGTCTACTATTACTTATTTTGTTGTTTCCTTTTGGAACAGTAGTTAATCACAGCCGTTGCTGGTTTATTATACCTGGTATTGGGAGTATTCAACCTAGTGAATTTATGAAAATTGCCTTAATTTTAGTTTTAGCTAAAGAAACTACTAAATTTAATAGTTATAAGAATAGATCTTTAAAAGCTGAATTTTTCTATTTAATAAAAGTAATAATCATTGTCTTAGTTCCAAGTATTTTAACTTTTCTTGAACCTGATACTGGGGCAGTACTAATGTACTTTATAGTGGCTCTAAGTATAGTTTTATTATCTAGCATAAAAAAAAGATGGTTTATTATAGCTCTTGGTTTATTATTAATAATTAGTACTGGTATTTTCTATTTTTATACTTATAAGACAAATCTACTCATTAATTTATTAGGAACTGATATGTTTTATCGATTTGACAGATTACTAGACTGGAAAACTGGAGTTGGGTTCCAACTAGAAAATGCCTTAACTTCGATTGGTACTAGTGGATTATGGGGACATGGATATAATCGTATACCACTTTATTTTCCAGAAGCAGGGACTGATTTTATTTTTGCTATTTTTGCCTCTAATTTTGGATATGTAGGTTCACTTATTTTTATTTTACTATTAATTCTATTCAATAGCTATTTATTTTATATAACTCTTATTAACTACGATAAGCCTATTAATCAGTACTTAATTATTAGTATTTTAGGGCTTCTTATTTTTCAGCAACTACAAAATATTGGGATGACTATAGGGCTAGTCCCAATCACAGGTATTACCTTGCCTTTTATTAGTTATGGTGGAAGTAGTTTATTATCCTATTTAATCTTAATGGGCATTGTCTTAAATATCAGTTCAAAAAAAGGAGGCTAATTATTGCCCCTTATTATACTCTTTAATTGTCTTTTTATAAATATCTTCTAGCTGAATACCTACTTGCTTTAAATCTCTTTCTTTAGCTACTTGATAAGATTTGCTAGCTAAAGAAGGAACCTTGCCTGTTAAGATTTGTTTAATTTTAATGAAGAATTCATCTACATCTTTGGCTTTATAAACATTAACCCCGTCTTCTAACCAACCATCAAAGATAGGAATATCTCTAATTAAAGCATTAGTTTCACAGGCACAAGCTTCAATAATAGGTATACCTTCTGTTTCTTCTAAAGTAGGAAATAAATAAAGGTCACATCCATTCATAGCCGCTTTAATCATATCCTGCTCAACATACCCAGCAAAGACCAGATTATCTAGTTTTGTCATTACTGCATCACGCACAGGTTTAGTTGCTGCAGAAAGTGGACTATATCCAAACCAAATAAATTTATATTCAGGTAGTCTTTTAGCTAACTCAACAAAATCAACAATACCTTTTCTTTCAATATATAAACCGATTCCAATTATAACCTGATCTTTATCCGTATAATTATAAGTAGTTCTAAACTTCTTACCAAGAGTTTTATCCTTTTTAAAGAAATCTAGTTCAATACCATTTGATATAGCATATATTTCTTTACCTATTCCATAATTATCTAATAATTTCTTAGAATAAGGGGTTGGAGTAATAATTACATCACCTTGACTATAACATTTAATTAACCATTTTTTAAATAAAGGGGCAATCTGCCTACAAAATAGGAAACCATCTCTAAAATCTTCCTCTGTAGAATGAGCGTGATAAACAATAGGAATATGCTTTCTTTGTAGTTTTTTTGCTAGAAAATAAGATTTTAAACCCCAAAAATTAATATGAGCAATATCATAAGTATCATTAACATCTGTAGTATAGGTAATATTTCTATAATCGAGAGCTTTCATCTGATGTTTTATTGCTTTTCCTAAGCCACTTTTGCCTATAGTTTTAAGTCCTTCAGTATATAATAATACCTTCATTACTTTCACCTCTTAGTTATTTATTTAATTTTATTATAGCATAGTTATTAATATAGCAATAACTATTTCAAAATATTTAACTACTTTTATTTTTATAAAAATAAAAACCTTGATTTCTCAAGGTTAATCACAATATGGTGGAGAATAGGAGGATCGAACTCCTGACCTCCACGGTGCAAGCGTGGCGCTCTCCCAGCTGAGCTAATTCCCCATATTTACTTAATACAGTTAATATAAATCATAGGCATAATTTATATTTTCTGCACCAGTAAATTAATGATATCATCACTAGCTAAAAATTGTCAAGACTAAATTAACATTTTAACTGCAAATTTAGGCTATTTTTCATCTTCTTTTACAGTTTCATAGTCATCTAAAAAGTGATGTCTTTTATCCCCTTGCCTATAGGAAATAATAGTATCTAAATTAACATTCTCTACACTTCTAAAAAGATTCATTTCAATATATGGGCTTCTTTTCCTTAAATCTTTGATTAACTCTTTAATTTCTTTTCTTTTTGATAAAGACTCTTTATCATTATTTAGACTATCTGTAAACTTACAGGCACAATTTAAAAACTGCAGAGAATTTTGTTTAGACCAACTGATAATACTCTCTTCTCTAACTAAATATAAAGGCCTGATTAATTCCATACCAGCAAAGTTTTCACTATGAAGTTTAGGTAACATAGTTCGAAATTCTCCTCCATATAAAGTACTCATTAGAATAGTTTCTATAACATCATCAAAGTGATGTCCTAAAGCTATCTTATTACACCCTAATTCCTTAGCAAAAGCATAAAGGTTACCTCGCCTCATTCTAGCACATAAATAGCAAGGAGAGTCCTTAATACTTGCAACAGATGAAAATATATCTGTTGTAAAAATATGAATAGGAATATTTAAATACTGGGCATTCTTTTTAATTAAAAGGAGGTTAGCCTCATTATACCCTGGATCCATTACAATAAACTCTAAAGTAAAATCTATCTTCCCATGTTTAATTAGTTCTTGCATACACTTAGCTAAAATAAATGAATCTTTTCCACCCGACATACAAACCGCTATTTTATCACCATTATTTATAAGTTTATATTCATTAATAGCTTTAATAAAATTAGCCCAAATCTTTTTCCTGTAAGTAGTAATTATACTACGTTCTATTTCTTCTACTGTTTTCACTTTATATCCTTTTCCTTTTAATTAAATAAATTATTAATCCTGTCAAAGCAATAGTAACCGTACCTATAATCAAAATACTAAGTCCTGGAACAATTACTATATTATTAATAATTTTATAATTATTTGCTGTTTTATTGTTATCTAATTCCTGCTTTAATTCATTAGAAGTTATTAAATCTTGACCCTGCTCACGATCAGTTATAATTCCTAATGTTACACCAGTATCATCTATATAAGCCGTATTTGAAAAACGTATAATAGCTTGTTCTATTTGCCTACCAATGGATTCATTGAAGCCTAAAAAATATTTATCTCCTATAACTGTAAAAGGAACACCTGGAGAACTAACAGAAAATAAGTTTTTAATTTCCTTCATTTTAGCATTAAACTCAGTATTACCCCAGACTTCATAGCTAAATACTTTTAAATTATTATACTTTTTTTCTAGTTTTTCAATAAACTCTTTTTCATCTGTACAATGTTGACAACCTTCTCCATGAAATAAATATAATCTGACTTGATTATTCTCCTTGGCAAAAGTATCTACCGGAATTAACAAGAATAAAGTCAGAATAATTATAAAGATGCTTCTTTTCATATTTGTAAACTCCTCTTTTAAGTAAATTTATTATACCATAAAAGAAGTAAATACTAGCTCATAATTATTTATATCCCTAATAAAATCCTAAGAAGTGAGCAATTGTTGTTATCATTATACAGATTATTATACCTATAACCGTTGGAAGAAGAAAAGCTAATAGGGTCCATTTAAAACTACCTGTTTCCCGTTTTATAGTTAAACAAGTTGTAGAGCAAGGCCAGTGCATTAAAGAAAAAACAATCATATTTATAGCAGTTAGTGCTGTCCAACCATGGGTAATAAATAAATTTTTAAGCTCTAATAAACTGGTAAATTGTAGTAGACTACCTCCAGACATATAAATCATAATTATTAGAGGAACTACTATTTCATTAGCAGGAAAGCCTAAAATAAAGGCCATTAATATTGCACCATCTAGGCCAATAAATTTTGCAATTGGATTAAGAAAATTCGTGCAGTGTAATAAAATACTGCTATTTCCTATTTGAATATTTGCAAGTAACCAAATTATAGCGCCGGCAGGAGCTGCGATTACTACTGCTCTACCTAAAACATAAAGAGTCCTATCTAATAAAGAATGAATAATTACCTTCCCAATTTGAGGACGCCGATATGGGGGTAATTCTAAAGTAAATGATGATGGGAGACCTTTTAAAAACGTTTTAGATAAAAACTTAGAAACTATAAAAGTCATTATTATTCCTAATACAATAGTACAAGTCAAAATAAAAACACTCATAAAGGAATTGTTAATATCACTACTAGAAAAGGCAAAAAACATAGTAATTATAGCAATGATAGTCGGAAATCTGCCATTACAAGGTACAAAACTATTAGTTAAGATGGCAATTAGTCTTTCCCTTGGAGAGTCAATTATGCGGCAACCCACTACTCCTGCGGCATTACAACCAAATCCCATACACATTGTTAAGGCTTGCTTACCACATGCTGAACACTTCTTAAAGCAATGATCTAAATTAAAAGCTATTCTAGGGAGCAAACCTAGATCCTCTAATAAAGTAAATAATGGGAAAAAAATAGCCATGGGAGGTAACATTACTGCTACTACCCAAGTTAGAGTCCTATATACCCCTAAAATTAATAAACCATGAAGCCAGACCGGTGCATGAATAATTGCAAAAAGATTAGTTAAATGTACTTCAATAAATGAAAAAAATTCAAATAAAATACTTGAGGGATAGTTAGCCCCTGTGATAGTTAGCCAAAATACAATCATTAATAAACATAACATAAATGGGATTCCTATCCACTTATTAGTAATAAAATAATCAATAATCTTATCCCTTTTATTGTAATCCTGACAGTTGAAAGTTAATACTTCCTGAGCTATTTTACTGGCCTTATTTACGATAGTTGCTACTACTAAATCTTTCAAATCGTTAACCACTATATCATGAGATAATAACTGTTTTTTAATTTCAGAAAGTTTGCTTGAAATAACAGAGTCCTCTAGTAAACTTTTATCAAAATAATGATTCATAGAACTCTGAAGAGAAGTATCATTATCTAATAATTTAAGAGCTAACCAGTGATAGTTGTATTTAGTAGTTAATCTTTCTTTTAAAGTATCTTCTAGTAAATTAATAGCTTCTTCAATTTCCTTAGAATAACTGACTATACTATAATTACTATTAGGCTTACTAAATATTTTATTTTCGATAGCTGCTAACATTTCAGGAAGTCCTACACTGCTTCTAGCACTGGTTCCTACTACTGGTACTCCTAATATTTGTTCTAATTTCAATAAATCTATATTTATACCCTTCTTTTTAGCTTCATCCATTAAATTAACCACTACTACTACCTTATTAGTTATTTCAAGAGTTTGTAAAACTAAATTTAGATTTCTTTCTAAACATACAGCGTCACATACGACTACTATGCAATCAAAATGTTCAAAGCATACAAAATCTCTAGCACACTCTTCCTCTTGAGAATGAGATATTAATGAGTAAGTGCCTGGTAAATCATATATTTCATAGTCATGATCATTATATGTATATTCCCCTATTGCACTAGTAACTGTCTTACCTGGCCAATTACCAGTATGCTGTTTTAAACCTGTTAGAGCATTGAACACAGTACTTTTACCGACATTTGGGTTACCTGTTAGGCCTACTACTAGTTTTTTTTGATGTTGACTATTATTTGAATTTGCCATTTTATCTCCCCCCTATTTAATTAATTGTACTAATATATGAGCAGCATCCTCATTACGAATAGCCATTAGAGTCCCTCTTATTATATAAGCTTTAGGATTGCTAAAAGGGCTCTTTAAAGCGCATTCTACTTGTGTACCATCTATTAGTCCAATATCAAGTAATCTTCTTTTAATAGAGCTATTTGAGCATAACTCTTTTACTACTGCTTTATCACCTATCTTTAAGGTACTTAATGGGATATTTTCCTTATTCATCTAATCACCCCCATATAACATTATCAAATATAAACTTCACTAATAATATATGAAAAGTATTTTTAAAGGGAACCGAAATTTTAGGCTTTTACTACATATAATTAGCTTAGAAAGAGGTAATAAGTTTATGGCTAATATTTATATAGTTAAAGAGGGAGATACTTTGTATGGCTTGTCTAAAAGTTTTAATGTTCCAGAAGGAAAAATCAAGAGAGATAATCAACTGATTGGTAATGAGTTGTTAGTTGGCCAAGCTTTAATTATACAGAATAAAGTAATTAAACAGAGAGTTATAGTTAATGGTTATGCCTATCCGAATATAAGTGAGGAAGTGTTGATTAAGACATTACCAAATTTAACTTATTTAAGTGTTTTTAGTTATCATGTTACTCCTACTGGGGATTTAATATCTATTGATGATGAGGCTTTAATTAATTCAGCATTAGAGCAGGATGTTAAAGCCTATCTAGTGGTAACTAATATTGGTATATCCGGGAATTTTGATAGTAATTTAGCTCATGTTATTTTAAATAGTGAAAAGGTTCAAAATGATTTGATTAGTAATATCGTAATAATCATGTCGAAGAAAAAATACTTTGGACTAGATATAGACTTCGAATATATATATCCGGTGGACCTAGTTTTATATAATGCTTTTTTAAAGAAGGTCACTGAAATATTGCATAGAAATAATTTTCCTGTTACAACGGCTTTAGCACCAAAGTACAGCGATACTCAGTCAGGCTTATTGTATGAGGCTCATGACTATTATACTCATGGGCAGTTAAGTGATCATGTTATTATTATGACTTATGAATGGGGATATACTTATGGGCCGCCTATGGCAGTGGCTCCGATTAATCAAGTGGAGAAAATATTAAAATATGCTGTAAGTGTTATTCCAAGTTATAAAATAATGATGGGAATTCCTAATTATGGATATGATTGGGTTATTCCATATAAATCTGGAAATAAAGCTTCAACTATTTCCAATACTGCTGCCATTGAATTAGCTATACAGAAAAAAAGTGAAATCAAGTATGATGTAGTAGCGCAAGCTCCATTTTTTTACTATAAGGATAATTTAGGTTCAGAACATATTGTTTGGTTCGAGGATGCTAGAAGTATACAGGCTAAGTTAAGCTTGGTAGATAAGTATAATCTGAGTGGAATTAGTTACTGGACTATTATGAATTATTTTCAGCAAAACTGGATAATACTTGATTTAATGTATGAGATTAAAAAAATCGATTAGTAAGGTTCTAATAATAAAGATGAATTTAGGGTAAACTTGATTTTTCAGTGTAAATATTCAGAGAAATTTATTTTTTCCTTTTAGAGAATTTGCTGTTTTTATGATGAGAGCATTAAGAAAAAGGCTTTTTACTGAGTTGCAACTTTTTTTTACTGTGATATTCTAATCAATATGTAAATTTGAAAGGAAAAGCAATGATGAATGAAAATATTGAAGAGTTAAAAGACCTATTTACTAATATAAAGAAGAAAGGATGGATAAAAAGCAAAGGCAAAGGTAATTCAGCAATTGGTAGAACATTTGAATATTTGTTAAATAAAGAAGAAGATAGTTTTGAAATACCGGATTTTGCAGGAATTGAACTAAAAACAACTAGAAAAGTTACAAATCAAAATATCGGATTATTTAATGCTAATCCTGATGGGACTTACCTGTTTGAAGCAGAAAGAATAAGAATGAACTATGGCTATCCAAGTGAATGTAAAAGATTTAAAATTTTTTGTACTTCTATTTATGCACATCAGATACATTTAATAAAACAAAATAATTTTGAGATTAAGGTTAATTATAAAGAAGAAAAAGTAGTATTACATATTTCTAAACCAAATTTGGTAGTAGATGATACCACTTTTTGGTCTTTTGATTTATTAAAAGAAAAGTTAGAGAGAAAATTAAACTATCTGGCTTTGGTTGAAGCAAAATATATGGTTATAGACAGCATAGAGTATTTTAAATATGAAAAAATGACAATTTATAAAAATGTCAATTTTGATTCATTTATTAATTTAATTGATAATGGTAAAGTTGGTGTGAGTTTTAAGATGAGTGCCTTTAAATCTGGTGCTCGTTATGGTCAGGTGCATAACCATGGAACTGGATTTACTATACTGAGTGATTTCTTACCTGATATGTATAGTGCAGTTGAGAAAGTAGATTAAAATGGTAAGATGAGCAGGTTTTTAGTAAAATTGGAATAAAATTAAATAAAAAGACTATATTTT
>JAVWCU010000008.1:0-35092 GCA_036648855.1 Bacilli bacterium | reverse complement strand
ATAATAAGAGTAGTGTTAAAACTTATACAGCAAAAATAGATAAGACAGCTCCAACGGCTACCATTGAAATAAACGGAACAATTGGTAATAATAGTTGGTATAGGTCTGATGTTACTATTAGAACAAAAGATGTAACAGATGGGGCAGGCAGTGGGATTATAAGTACAGTTTTATCACATACTGCGTTAACTTCTGATACAGATGGAACTGCTGTAAGCTTAATTATTACTGATAAGGTAGGTAATGTTTATACAGATAAAACTACTATTAAGTTAGATAAAACAAATCCTTCATGTGTATCAAGTGGGGCCCCAGCTGGTTGGGTTAACACAAATGTAACATTAAAAGGTACTTGTAGTGATAATATGAGTAAATGTAAGAATGTAGAGGTTTCCCATATTTTTAGTAGAGAAGGCGAACTATATGAAGGTCCAGGACTAGTTTATGATAATGCAGGTAATTCCGTAGCGTGTCCAGCTAATCAGCTTGTTAAAATAGATAAAACTAATCCAACATGTGTATCAAGTGGAGCACCAACTGATTGGGTTAATACAAATGTGACATTAAAAGGTACTTGTAGTGATGATATGAGTAAATGTAAGGATAAAGAAGTTACTAGTGTTTTTAAAAATAACAAATCTATATATGAAGGGCCTGGAAGAGTTTATGATAATGCAGGTAACTTCGTAGAATGTAAAGAAGATCAGTTGGTTTTAATAGATAAAACGCCCCCATTTACACCATATGCAACAAGTAATGATGTAAAGATTGAGGGACCAGGTTGTGAAGGCAAAAGAAGTTCTGACTGTGCTAAACATGGTAGTGGTAAAACATCAGATATTAGTTGTACAATTAAAGTTAAAATGATAAGGAACGGTGGTGATTGCTATATTTGGGGTCCTAATGTTAATGGCAGAGATAATTTATCAGGTTTTAAGAAATGGCATATAGAAGGGCCTCCTATAGATGCCCCTATTTGTGATGTACGAGTTACAGGGCATTGTCTGGATATATTTAAATATAAGATGGAAGATAAAGCAGGGAATATAGGCCCGACTTTAACTGTAACTATTGATGGCTATTTAGAAGAAGGTAAATCATGAATCAATTGAAAAAAATTACATTTATTATGGGATCTATATTATTATTAATAGGAGTTATTTGGATGATAGCAATACCATTAATAAAGCCTCCTATTGATTCAAATATAGATAATACAAATATCCCACCTACAGTAATCACTTTAGATAAAAATTCAACAGCTAAAGAAGTTCAGGATTTTATAGAAAAATCTAAGCAGAGAAAAGTAAAACTAATTGAAGAGAGCGATCAAGAATTTTTATATAAATTTATAGATAGTGAGACAGAAACAATAATTTTTAATAGGAATTCTGCTAGTCTATTTTATGAGAATGTCTATATACCTGGTCATATAACAGTTCATTCTTAATAAATAGTAGTCAATTAGATATCTAGAAAAGTATTTGATAAATACTTTTTTTCTTGCTATAATAAAAAAACATTAAAAAGGAGTAATCTATGAAAGATAAGAAAAAGGTATATACTAATGATATATATATAAAAGTAGATAATGAAATAGTTAAGAAAGGATTCTGGGAGCAAGATCTTTCTGGTAAGAAAGCTTTAGTTATAGAGGGATTGACTACTTATACTTTAAATAAGATGGCAGAGCTAAATATTAAAAAGTATAATAGTAGGCATAATTTATCACTAGAAGCTATGTTTATTCTTATTAGTAGGGAATTGATTAGTCCTTTAGAAAGAGAAGAGTTCTTCAGACATTATACGCATTATATAATTGCTGTAGCTAGTGTTCTACAAAGTAAATCTATTATTTGGACATCGTCTAATCTAGTCTTAGAGAATGATATCATTATCTCTCTTGATTCTGATGGTAAGTGGAATGAATTAGTATCTAATGAACTGACTCCACCTGAAGATATAACACTCGCAGTTATAAATAGGTTTAATCAGGACTTTAAGCAAGTTAATTATCAATATCAAAAGAAAAACTTATATTAAAAAACCCTGTACAATTATTGTACGGGGTTTTTATATAATTTCTTTATCTATTTTTTCTTTTAGAGTATAAATAGTATTATTAATTGAAATACAGTTTCTACCTTCTTCTTTGGCATGATATAGTTCTTTATCAGCACATTCTTTTAAGTCTATATAACTTTTATAAGAAGTTAAAACTTTATTTACTGCTCCAATACTTACTGTAACATAAGAGCTGATCTCATCAGTTGCTGCAACTAATTTAAGTTTGGCAATAGCTCTTTGAATTTTCTCGGCTATTTGAATAGTATCTTCTAGAGTTACTTCATATGTTAATATTAAGAATTCTTCTCCGCCCCATCGACAGACAATATCCGTATCATTGTTAACGGTATTTTGAATAGCCCAAGCTATTTTCCGTAAACAATTATCTCCAGCATTATGACCAAAGGTATCATTATAACTTTTAAAAAGGTCTATATCGATCATGAGAGCAGAAACAGGTATTTTGGATTTAGTGACATAGGGTAACATTATTTTCACTTTTCTATCTAGTCCATAGCGGTTTAATAGTTTAGTTAAGAAATCTGTTTCTAGTTTAATTTGCAGTTCATCATTAGCAGTAACTAAGTTATACTGTTTAATTTTACTTTGCTTATAATTTAAATAAAATAATTGGGAAACTAAAATTGAGGTTAAAATAATCATAACTAATTGAAATAAAGTTATTAAATTGTAATTAGGTAAAGCAATAATAATTATTATCTCAGCAGTAATTAGGGAAATGTTTATTTGACTGGGTTTAAGTAAGGGACATATAGCTAGGAGACCACTTAAAATTAAAAAGTAATTAATGGTATGAAAGTTATAAGCTTCAATAACAGCAAAAATCATATTCCCTATAAACATTAGTATTAAGAAAGCTAAAACAGTTAGCCGATTAACTCTTTCTGTAGTATCTCTAATTCCACACAATATAGCGGCAATATAGCTAAATATTAAACATATAGCAATTAAAAAAACGGCAGTTATTAAGAAACAAATTCTAATAGTTGAACTTGCATTAGATAAAAACAGATAACTAATGATATTCATTATTTGTAGGGCAATCATAAATAAGGAAAAAGGAATTATTCGCTGAACATTTGAATGGACTATGGATTCATCAACCTCAGGGCTTTTATATTTAATAACAGTTAGATAATCCATAATTATTTGCTTTAAATTATTAAAAATAACTGTAAAACCTTGTTTGATAGGATGAAACATAACTGACAACTCCTTTATTATATTAAAAGTATACCACAAATAACCTGCGAATTAATATAAAATTTGTCGAATATGTAGATAATGTTTTAAAGTAGTAATTATAGTGCCTAAACTAGTTGCAATTAATAATGGATACATACCAATATGAAATAAACTGAATAAATATATACTTCCTATTTTAATTATAATGCCCAGTAAATTATCAGATATTAAGTATTTAGACATGTCTATTCCTTGTAGAGTAGCAGCTAGGGGAGCTTGCACATAAAACATCAGAAAAATCGGAGCAATTAAACGCAAGTAAGTACTACCATGACTAGTGTGATAAATAGTGTTTAAAAAGAATCCCGGATTTATTACAAGTAGTAGAGTAAAGGGTATACCTATTAGAAGAGAAAAGAAGATAGCCTGCTTTAGTTTATCTTTAATGTACTGGGTTTTATGTAGAACATTAGCTTTAGCAATGACTGGGAGTAAAGCACTGCTAAGAGCGTTAGTAAAAAATCCTGGTAATAATAGAATAGGCATAACATAACCAGAAATAATTCCATATTCTGTTAATATAAATTGATTAGAATAACCTGTTGCTAAGAGGGAAGCAGTTAGGACAATGGGCTCTAAAAAATAGCCAATAGAGCCAATTAGGCGTCCTCCAGTTGTTGGTATAGCAATATCTAGAACATTTTTAATAATACTTTTATTTGGAATAAAGTCAGAAACTGTTATTTTAAAGTTTCTTGGTAAAAAGAAAAAGAAGATCGTAATAGATAGTAATTCACTAATAATATTAACTAGGACTAAGCCTGCTACTGCATAGGTAATATTAATTTTAATTAGAGTAGGAGTAATTATTATAATTAGAGTTAACCGAATTAATTGCTCGAGAATATGAGATATAACATGTGGCAACATTTGCTGTTTTCCAAAAAAATAACCTCTTAATAGATTTGAAATAGCATCAAATGGTAAGACTAAGGCAATGGCTAAGATAGGTAAATAAGCTCGTGGCTCTTGAAGAAATATTTTAGCTATAAAAGGAGCAATTAGTAAAATAGTAATAATTAGTAATAAGTTAAAACTAATAGTTAGAGGAATAGCCGAACCAATTACTTTTTTATTGTTATGAGTATCTTCTGCTACTAATTTAGATATGGCAACAGGCATACTTAATTGAGACAAAGTCATAAATAATGAAAAAGTCGGATAAATAAGCATGTAGAGACCTATACCTTCTAATCCTACTAGTCTAGTCATTACTATTCTAATAAACATTCCTAAGAATTTAGTAATAGCGCCCCCTATAATTAGGATAATAGTTGATTTAATAAATTTTTCTTTTGTCATAGAAAGTCCTTTCTAAAGGAGGAGAACTATTATATAATAAATATATGAGCTGATAAGGGTTTTTATTTAAAGAAAGAGGCTATTATGAGAAAGAATTATTTGAATTATTTATTACTAATTACTATTTCTTTAGGACTTATTTTAATTACTAAGAACAGTTCTTTCTTTTTCGGATCAAATATTGATTGGTTTAACCAACATGTTGTCTTTGCTGATTATTTAAGAACTCTTTTTTATAATACTGGTAATTTATTTCCTAATTTTGCTTTAAATTTAGGGTCTGGGATCAATATCTTTAGTTTGTCTTATTACGGACTTTATTCTCCTTTTATTCTAATATCATATTTCTTGCCTTTTATTCCCATGATTAATTATCTACAAATTATTAATATTGTTCTTTATATAAGTACGGTACTACTTACTTATAAGTTTTTAATCCATAAAGATTTATCTAGAAGTATTTCTTTAATTGGGGCAATATTAATGGCTTTTGCCACTCCTCTTTTATTTCAGTTTCACAGACAATTTATGTTTGTAAATTACTTACCATTTTTAATTATAGGTTTATTTAGTGTAGATAAGTATTTTGCTACTAAAAGAAAGACTTTGTTAATTATTTCAGTGTTTCTAATGATTATGACGAGCTATTATTTTAGTATTGGGGGAATCTTAGTATTAATAGTTTATGGTTATTATAATTATCTAACTAGAAATAGTCATTTAACTAGGGAATACTTTAAAAAAACGATTTTGCCGTTTTTCATTAGTATATTAATTGGGGTGGGAGCGGCTAGCATTTTATTACTGCCAACATTTTATGCTTTGACATCAGGTAGAGAGGGAGCAGTTAAAGGTTTGTCTTTATTGATGCAGTTATTACCTAATCCTAGTTTTTTCAATTTACTTTATCATCCATATAATTTGGGTTTAACAGCTGTTAGTTTAGTGGCTTTAATATATTCTTGCTTATCTAAGAATAAAGCTATTAAACATTTAGGAATTATCTTGCTTTTATTAGTGCTATTTCCGGTTTTTTCATTAATTTTAAATGGAGGACTATATGCTAGGGGTAAAGTATTATTACCTTTTCTACCTTTATTTATCTTTATAATGGCTTTATTTTTAGAAAACATTAAGAATAATAAGTTGCCAAATAAAAAGGTAATTCTTTTAACTGGAATTATTACTAGTTTGTTTCTAGTAATAGGTTTTGTTACTTATTTTTCTTTAAAAGATTACTTTTGGATATTTCTAGTTGATTCAATAATCACTATGTTTTTATGGTATAAAGTAGCAAAAGGTAAGACTAAATTATTTATAATATTTCCAGTTTTAATTGCAGGGATTTTAGCCATCTCTATTAATAAAAGTGAGGACTATATTAATATTAATAATCATAATAACCAGGAGAGAGCAGACACAGTTTCTTTAATTAATCAGGTTATTACTAATGATCAGTCCTTTTACAGAATGTTTAATAATTATAGACAAGCTGAGACTATTAATGAGATTAGTAATATTAATTATTATAGTACTTCTATCTATTCTTCAATTGAAAACCAATATTATCAAAATTTTCTTAATAACACTTTTAAAGTAGCATCTCCTTTAGATAATAAACTTATGCTTATTTCTAGTGTGGATCCTTTATTTATGACATTTATGAATACTAAATATTTAATAACAGCAGGAGTAGCACCACTTGGTTATCAATTAGAAAAAGATACGCCTACTTTTAAGGCTTATCTTAATTCTAATACTCTACCTCTTGCTTATGTAACAGATAAAATAATAAGTGAACAGGACTTTAACAATCTTTCTTATCCAGAGACAATAGGGGCTTTATTCAGTGGAGTAGTAGCTAATAAAAGTACTACTGTTTCAGAATATTTGGATATAAAAGAGTTTAATTTAGATAATTCGGTTATAAGTAAGGACTTTGAAATTACTAAAAAGGATAATGGTTATACTTTTGAAATAGCAAAAAATGGGGAGATAACTATTAAGTTAGCTGAGAAATTAAAAAATCAAATTATGATGCTATCATTTGATATTAAAGCTAATACTAAATGTACTGAGGGAGGACAAGTTATTACTATAAATGGGATTACTAATCAGGTAAGTTGTGCTAATTATTCTTATGCTAATAACAATAATACTTTTCATTATAATTTATCTTCTAATCAGGAATGGGATCAATTAAATATTACGTTTAATCAGGGCAGTTATTATATTGAAAATATCAAAGCCTATATAATTGATTATGATGATGTTTTAAAATATGTAAAAGGAGTTAATCCGTATATTATAGATAAACAGTTTACTAAGGGCGATAATATTATGGGAACAGTTAAGGCGGATAAACCAGGATATTTTGTTACTTCTTTACCCTATGATGATAATTATATTATTACTGATAATGGTAATTTAGTAAAACCAGAAAAAGTTAATACAGCTTTTATAGGATTTCCTATTACTGAGGGTGTACATAAAATAGAAATTAGTTATCAAGCTAAGGGACATAAGATTGGTAAAATACTTTCTTTTAGTTGTTTAATTATCACTTTTATTATTTTCTTATTTGAAACATTTAAAAGTAAGAGTAAAAGAGAGTTTGTCAAAAAATGTCAAATTAACTAAAAATTTACTAGGAGATTGTATTATATGTAAATAGTTGTTATAGTTAAGTTATAAATAATAGAGAGAGAGGTTATTAATTATGTCAAACAAAAATAAACAAGTTTTAGTTTCAAGTATAGCTCTAGTTGCTTTAGTTGCTATCACAGTGGGAGTCAGTTATGCCTTCTTTAATTATTCCAAATTAGGAAGTAAAGTAAACACAGTAACTACTGGAGTATTATCTTTTGCTTATACAGAGGCAACATCAGGAAATAATGGAGTATCATTAACGAATGCTATGCCAAAGAGTGATAACGATGGTAAAATTCAAATTGGGGCCACTAATGCTTTTGATTTTACAGTAACTGCTTCAGCATCTGGAGCTACTATAGATTATTCTATTGCGGCTATTAAACAGGGAGGATCTTCTTTACCAGAAAATACTGTTAAGGTTTATTTAACAGATGTAACAGGAACTGAAACACCTGCCCCATTAACGGTAAATGGCGGGGCAGTTAGACGGTATAGTGAATTAGGAGCTCATTCTAGTGGAGGGAAGACTCTATACACAGGTTCATTTGGAGCTGGAACTAATAATGTCACTAAAACTTTTAGATTAAGAATGTGGTTGGCATCTGATGCAACTGCAGTGTCAAATGGTTCTTGGAACTATAATGGTCAAACTTTTCAAGTTAAAATTGGAGTATACGCAAATTAAAATATAAACTAGATAGTAAAATTAGTAAGGCTATAAATTAGCCTTTTTAATTTTAAAAAATATGTAAATTTATGTAAAATATAAAGTAATAGAAACAAAAAAACATTGTAGTAATTTTAAAATCTTGGTATATTTAGCATAGAAAATAAGGAGAGATATTATGGAAAAACAAACCAAGACAATTTTATCAGGACTAGCTCTTATTGCTTTGCTCTTAATTACAGTGGGGGCTAGTTATGCTTTTTTTACCTATTCTAAACAAGGTAGTAAGGTTAATTCCGTTACAACAGGTACTTTAACTTTTGCTTATAATGAATCTGAGGCAGTAGGTAATGGCATTACTCTAACTAATGCAATGCCAATTACTGATGATGCAGGTAAAGGATTGCTAGGAGCAGGTAATATTTTTGATTTTACTATTACTGCCTCAGCATCAGCCGTTCCACTTAATTATTCCGTAGCGGCAATTAAGCAAGGGGGTAATTTAAGCGAAGGAGCTGTTAAAATATATTTAACAGATATTACTGGAACTGAACAACCTAGTCCATTAACTGTTAGTGGTGGAGTCGTAAAAAAATATAGTGAATTAGGAGCTAATCCTAATGGTGGTAAAACTATTTATACTGGAACATTTGGGGTTGGAACTAATAATGCCACTAAAAATTTCAGATTAAGAATGTGGGTTGCATCAGATGCAACTAATGTAACTGATGGTAATTGGAATTATAATAATCAAAATTTCCAAGTAAAAGTAGGAGTATATGCTAATTCATAAAAAAAATTATAAGTACTATATGTAAATTTATGTAAAAAAAACAGCATAAGTAGAAAAACTATTGCAGGCATTAAATATATTTGCTATATTTAAATTAGAAAATAGAGGAGATTAATATGAAAAATAATATTAACACAAAGTCAGTTTTATCGGTATTAGGAGTTTTAGCTTTAGTACTAGTTACAGCAGGAGTCAGTTATGCATTCTTTACTTATTCAAAACAAGGTAATACTATCAATTCAGTAACAACAGGTACACTAGCATTTTCTTATAATGAATCAACAACAGAAGGTAATGGTATTACATTAACTAATGCAATGCCACTTGCTGATAATTTGGGTATGGCTTTAACAGGGTCAGCTAAAACATTTGATTTTACAATTTCATCTACAGTAGTAGGTGCAACTATTAATTATGAAGTAGTTGCTATTAAAGAAAGTGCATGTACACTTCCAGATAATGCTATAAAAATATACTTAACTGAAGTAAATGGTGTTAATGAAACAGCAACACCTCTAACTTCAAATGGTGGAGTAGTAAAAAAATATAGTGAATTAGAAACTAATGCTAAAGGTGGCGCTAATTTATATAAAGGAACATTTAATGGTAGTCCATCTACTGTAACAAAGAATTTCCGTTTAAGAATGTGGGTTGCATCAGATGCTACTACAATTAGTGGAAGTGATTGGGTAAATAATAATAAAACATTTAAGGTTAAAGTAGGAGTTAATGCCGTTTCTTAAAAATATTAAGAATTTTAAGAAGATATGTCTATTAAAAAATAGACATTTTTCTTTGCAATTATGTAAATCTAAGTTATAATTAAAGAAGAAAAGGGTGAAAGTTATGGATCTTACATTCCAATCTATTGAAGAATTATATAAAAGATTATTTCCAGCTCTTAGAACTAAAAAAAGGGAGCTTCATAATAAGGATTTAGCTTATATTACCGAAGATGATATTTGGAACTACTTAAGACATAATAAATGGAATAAAAGTAGTAATTTAACTCTATCAGATATGGTAAATGATATATTATTATTAACAGGTAGGGAAGTAGATGAGTTTTTGAAAAGTAAATTAGAAACAACCTTTAGACCTACATATTTTGACTCTATAGAAGTGTTGTAACTCGAGGTGAAATCATGAGTAAAGATAAAAAACATACTATTGAAGACTTAATAGAAAAAGCTTCTACATATATTAATAATACTGAGGAATTAGCTTTAATTAGAGAAGCTTATTTGTTTGCTGATATAGAGCATAAAGGTCAGTACCGGGAAAGTGGAGAGGCCTATATTGTTCATCCTCTAGAAGTAGCAATTATTCTTACTACTGTCTATGCTGATACTCAGACAATAGTAGCGGGATTATTGCATGATACTTTAGAAGACTGTAATTTAGATAAAACCGAACTCTTAGAAAAATTCGGGCCAGAAATAACTTCTTTAGTTTCTGGTGTTACTAAATTAGGAAGAATTAATTTTTCTACTGAGAATGAGTATTTAATAGAATATTATAAGAAGATAATAGTAGGTATGAGTGAAGATGTTCGAGTAATTATTATTAAATTAGCAGATCGTCTGCATAATATGCGTACACTTTGGGCTGTACCTGAAGAAAAACAAAAAAGAATTTCTAAGGAAACTTTAGAAATTATGGCTCCAATTGCCCATCATTTAGGTATTCATAAAATAAAGAGTGAATTAGAGGATTTATCTCTTAGATATTTAAAACCTGATGTTTTTTATGATATAGCAGAAAGATTAAATACAACTAAAATGGAGAGAGATAATACGGTTAATGAGATGTTAACTAATGTTAGTAATTTATTAACGGAGCATAACATTAAACATGAGATAAAGGGTCGGGCTAAGAGTATTTATAGTATTTATAATAAACTTGATAAGGGGCGTAAGTTCAGTGATATATATGATCTTTTAGCTTTAAGAATATTTGTTGATGAAGAACAAGAATGTTATTTAGCGTTAGGTCTTATTCATTCTAAATATAAACCTGTTTCTAAGCGCTTTAAGGACTATATTGCCATGCCTAAGCCTAATATGTATCAATCTTTACATACGACTGTATTTGGGGTAGATGGTTATCTATTTGAAATTCAAATTAGGACTTATAAGATGGATGAAATAGCAGAAAATGGTATAGCTTCTCATTGGGCTTATAAGGAACATTTAGATTCTTCTCAAGTATTTAAAAATGTTACTGAACAAAAACTACAATTTTTTAAGACTATAATTGATTTAAATAATGATAAAATGAGTAGTGAAGATTTTGTTAATAGTGTTAAAGATGAAGTCTTAAATAATAGTATTTATGCATATACACCTAAAGGTGATGTAATAGAGTTATCTAAGGGTTCCACTCCCATTGATTTCGCCTATAAAGTTCATACTAAAGTAGGAGAATCAATGGTAGGCGCTATAGTAAATGGTTCTATTGTACCTCTTAATTATGAACTACATAATAATGATATAGTGAAGATAAATACTAATAAGAATTCTATTGGTCCTTCAAAAGAGTGGTTAAATATTGCAAAGTCTACTCAAACTAAAAATAAAATAAAGGCTTTCTTTGCTAAAGAAGAAAAAGATATTTATATAGAAAGAGGAAAAGACTCATTAGAAAAGGAACTTAGAAAGAGGAAAATTCCCTATGGTGACTTTTTTACTGATCAAAATACTAATATTTTATTTAAAGAATTAAAAATTGATTCTATAGAAGATTTATATTTTTATATAGGGACTTCTAAATTCCAAACTAATTCAGTAATTAATATTATTTTTAAAAAAGAGGAAAAGGAAGAAAAACCGAAGAAAGTTATTAAACCTCTTGATTTAGAAGCAGATATTATAGTGGCAGGAATAGATAAAGTAAGAGTTAATTTAGCAGCTTGTTGTAATCCTATTCCAGGGGACGAAATAATAGGTTATATTACTAAGGGTAATGGTATAACAGTTCATCGCCGTAGTTGTCATAATTTAGCCTATTTAGATAATAGAACTGTTCCGGTAACTTGGAATAATAATATCTCTAAACGATATATTACAACTATTATGGTATATTCTAATACTATTAAAAATAATTTACTTGATATTATGCAACATATTAGTATGCAAGATGCCCCAACTGATAAAGTTACAAGTCGTAACCAAGGGGATCAAGTTCTTTATGAATTAGATATATTAGTTAGGAATAAAGAGCACTTAGAGAGAGTTTTTAAAGAATTAACTAAACTTCCTTATATAATTAAAACTGAAAGGATTATTAAATAATGAGAGTTATTATACAAAGATGTTTAGAAGCATCAGTTACTGCCAGTAACCTTTTAGTTGGTCAGATAGGTAAAGGTTTAATGATTTTAGTAGGATTTACTGCTGGTGATAATATAGAGACAATTAATTACTTAGTTAAAAAGATTATCAACTTAAGAATATTTAATGATTCACAAGGGATAATGAATAAATCCCTTTTAGATATAGATGGTAGTATATTATCTGTTTCACAGTTTACTTTATATGCTGATACTAGTAGAGGTAATCGCCCCAGTTATATTTTAGCAATGGATTCTAATAAAGCTAAACTACTATATGATGAATTCAATAAGGCTTTAAGAGACAAGGTAAAGGTGGAAACAGGAATATTTGGAAGTGATATGCAGGTTAGTTTAATTAATGATGGACCAGTTACTATTACATTAGAAAGGTGATATTTATGAAAGAAAATAAGTTAAATTACAGGTTAGTTAATCTATTACTAATAATAGCAATTTTATTTTTAACATTAGTTACCAGTAAGTATTGGGGAGGAGTATTAGTAAAAATATTTAATATTCTATTACCATTTATGTTAGCATTTGTTTTTGCTTATGTATTGGACCCTTTTGTCAAGTTTTTAGAAAATAAGGGTGTTAGAAAAAAACTAGCTATTATTATTGTAGTATTAATAGTATTAGTAATATTTGTAACAGTTTTATGTTTAACTTTACCAATGATTTATGAGCAATTATTAGTTTTTGCTAAATCAATTGTTGAATTTTTACAATCTATTTCAACTAAGTTTGATGTTAATTTGGGGGATATACAGTTTAGAATTACTGATATATTAAATACTCTAATTAAACAGGTTGGGACATATGTTTCAACAGGAACAATAGATATCTTAGGTAAATCAGTTAATGTTATAGCAAATGTGTTTATTATTCTTATTGTTGGTATATATTTGTTATTTGATATGGATTATATTAGGGACTTTGTTAAAAAAACTTGTCGAAGATTCTCCTATAGGACTTATCAATTTGTTAAAAAGTTAGATATTGAAATGGGTAATTACTTCCATGGCTTATTTATTTTGATTTTTGTTACTTTAATTGAATATGGTTTGTTATATAAGCTTATTAATCATCCTAACTGGTTAATAATTGGAGTTCTTATGGCAGTCCTTACAATAATCCCTTATTTTGGAGGAATTATAGGTAATGTCATTGCTATTATTACAGCCTCAGTTGTATCTACTCCGGTTTTAATTGGTACGGTTTTAATTTGTTTAATATTTTCTAATATAGATGGTTATCTTATCTCTCCTAAGATATATGGTAAAACAAATAATATTAGTCCTATTGCTATAATTTTTGCTATAGGAGCAGGAGGAGCCTTGTTTGGAGTACTAGGGATAGCTATAGCATTACCTTTATATATTGCATTACATTGTGCTTATGACTTTTATCAAGCTGATATTAAAGATAAACTTGATGATATTAAGGCAGAGAGATAATCATTAAAAATGCTTGTAATTTTATGATACTTACGGTAAAATATAGTTATCTTCTTGAAACAGATAGTAGGTTTTAATTATTTTTAGAAACAATATGGATGCTGTAAATATTGATTAATTAAATCTGAAAGACACTGTTTATTAGATAGAAGCGCAGATCAGCGTTAAAGATATTTAAGCATAAGTAATTATGGAACAAAGGTGGTACCACGGGGAAACTCGTCCTTTAGATGGGCCACTTTTTTATTTTATTTTAAAGGAGAAGAAAATTATGATAACAAAACCAAAGGGCTGTCACGATATTTATGGAATTGATGCGAAAAAATGGCAATATGTAAATCAAGTTATTGATTTATTAATGGAGAAGTATAACTATAGTTATATTAGAACTCCTTTATTTGAAGCAAGTGATTTGTTTCATAGAGGAGTAGGAGAAACTACAGATATTGTTACTAAGGAAACTTATGATTTTCTTGATCGCGGAGACCGTCCAATGACACTTAGACCAGAAGGAACAGCAGGAGTAATTAGAAGTTATATTGAAAATAAGATGTATGGTTCATCTATTCAACCAATTAAGCTTTATTATAATGGTACTATGTATAGGTATGAAAGACCACAGTCTGGTAGAGATAGAGAATTTACTCAGTTTGGGGTAGAAGTATTAGGAAGTGATGATCCACTAGTTGATGCTGAAGTTATTTCTATAGCAGTTAATGTACTTAAAATGCTAGGTCTAAAAGAAATAAAAGTTAATATTAATTCATTAGGAGATACAGAATCTAGGGATAATTATCGAGCAGCATTAATTGATTATTTTACACCACATATTGATTCATTATGTGAAGATTGTAAAGTTAGACTTAAAAACAATCCACTTCGTATATTAGACTGTAAGGTAGATGCAGATAATGAGATATTACTTAATGCTCCTACGACATTAGAATATTTAAATTCTGAAAGTAAAGAAAGATTAGACAAAGTTATTAATTATTTAGGAGTACTAGGGATAGACCATGTGATTAATCCTAAAATAGTTAGAGGACTTGATTATTATAATCATACAGTTTTTGAAATAGAAGCTAAGGTAGAAGGATTTGGTAGTCAAAATGTTTTAGGCGGAGGGGGCCGTTACAATGGATTAGTTAGTAATTTAGATGGACCCTCTACTCCAGGAATGGGCTTTGCTATGGGTCTTGGTAGAGTAATATTAGCTTTAGATAAAGAAGAAGTAGCTCTACCTATAAAAACGGATATTGATGCCTTTATTCTCTATGTTAGTGAAGAAGAAAAACTTCATGCTATTTATTTAACTCAGGAATTAAGAATGAATGGTTTTAGAGTTGAAACAGAATATGCTAGTCGTGGTTTAAAAGGTCAATTTAAGCAAGCAGATAGACTTAATAGCAGATTTTTAATCTTACTAAATAGTGAGGATTTAGCAAATAATATTGTCACTATTAAAGATAATAAAACTAAATATGAAGAAAAACTAGATATGGATTATCTTATTTATTATTTAGATGAGCATTTAGAAGAGGAAGAAGATTTACACTTTGGACATGATGAGTGTGACTGTGAAGAGGATAATTGTAGTTGTCATTCTGAGGAAGATGAGGAAATATAGTATGCAAAAAATATATATGAAAGATTTAAAAGGGCAAATTGATAAGGATATTGAAGTTCAGGGATTTATTGATAAAATAAGAGATCTACAATATGTCCAATTTATCATTTTAAGAGATGCAACTGGAAAAGTGCAAATAACTATAGAAAAAAATGATGATAATAAAGAAATGGCTTTATTAGTTAGTGCTTTAACTTTAGAGAGTACTATTAAAGTAACGGGGCATCTTTTAGATAGTCCTAATGTTAAATTAAATGGCATGGAATTGATTCCTACTAATATAGTAGTAACATCAACTGCTAGTAGTGAATTACCTATTGATATAAAAAATAAAGATGCAGCTCAAAGAGAAACTAGGTTAGATAATAGATTTTTAGATTTAAGAAGAGAAGATAATAATTTGTTTTTTAAATGTGAAACACTTTTAGAACATGCAATGAGAGAATATTGCCTAGAAAATGATTTTATGGAAATCCATTCTCCAAAGATATCTGCTCAAGCTGCAGAGTCAGGAGCTGAAGTATTTAAGTTAGATTATTTTGGGCAAAAAGCGTGTCTTAGTCAATCACCTCAATTTTATAAGCAAATGGCTATGGCAGCGGGTTTTGATAAAGTATTTGAAATAGGGCCAGCTTTTAGAGCTGAGAATTCACATACTTCCTATCATGCAACAGAAATTAATATGGCTGATATAGAAATATCTTGGATAAATGATTTTACAGAAGTTATGGATATGGAAGAAGCTTGGTTAAAACATATGTTAAATAGGTTAAGAGAAGTTTATGGAGATAAAATTAAAGAAGTCTTTCACAAGGAAATAAGTAGAACTGATGTCGATTTTCCAAGAATAACTTTTACTGAAGCTAAAAGAATATTAAAAGATGAAATGCATTTTATTGGAGAACGAAGTGATGATTTTGAGAGACAAGAAGAGAAATTACTTTGTGATTATGCTAAGCAGAAGTATAAATGTGATTTTATATTTGTAACTAAGTTTCCTTTTGCAGCTAGGCCTTTTTATCATATGTTGGATGAAGAAGGTAATACTAATAGTTATGATTTACTTTATAAAGGGGTAGAAATAACAACAGGGGCACAAAGAGAACATCGTTATGACATTTTAAAAAGTCAGATCATTGAAAAGGGAGTTAATCCTGATGACTTAGATTTTTATTTAAATTTCTTTAAGTATGGTTGTCCACCTCATGGGGGCTTTGCTATTGGAATAGCTCGATTAATGATGCAAATATTTGAAATAGATAATATCAGAGAAGCAACATTTATTTACCGGGGCCCTACTAGACTTAATCCTTAATTTGCTTAATAGTAAGTTAGGTAATAAGATATTTGTTATTAGCATATGTTTAAGAGATAGTAAGTAACAAGATAAATATTAAAAAAGTCTTGACATATTGTTAATACTTGCTATAATTAGAAATGTAAATTTATAAAAAAGGAAAGCAGATGTATCCACATCCACCTGATTGCGTATTAGCGGTAGGTAAAGAGCCAATTGTTATCTCTATTAATAGAGGTACTTTGTGTGTGGATACTAGTGTATCCACTTTTTTTGATTTAATGGAGGTGTTTTATATAGCAAATGCAAAGAATAATTTGTTAATAAACGAACAGATTAAGGCAAGTCAAGTACTAGTAATTGGACCGAATGGAGAACAAGTTGGATTAAAAGCAATAAATGATGCTCTTACTTTAGCAACTTATGCTGGGTTAGATCTCGTTTTAATTAATCAAACTAGTAATCCACCTGTATGTAAGGTAATGGATTATAACAAATATCGTTATGAAAAACAAAAGAAAGAAAAAGAAGCAGCAAAGAAGCAAAAAATAAGCAATCTAGAAGTAAAAGAATTTCGGTTATCTAGTGTTATTGATGTCGGTGATTTTGAAACTAAGATAGTTCAAGTAACTAAATACATTGAAAAAGGTAATAAAGTTAAAATGACTGTTAGATTTAAAGGAAGACAATTAGCACATACAGAATTAGGTCGGGAAGTTCTAGTAAAATTTGCAAAACGTCTAGAGGAAATAGTGGATGTTGAACAAACACCTAAACTAGATGGTAAAAGCATGACTATGTTATTATCACCAAAAAAGGAAAAGTAGGAGGGTATTATATGCCAAAATTGAAAACACATAAGGGACTAAAAAAAGTAGTAAATACTAGACAAAGCGGAAGTAACTCTATCGGGCATCCTGGTAGTAGACATAATACGGGTTCTAAACCAACTTCAGCAAACAGAAATTTAAGAAAGCGCTCTACGTTAAGTAAAGCTGATACTAATAGATTAAAACATTTAATCTAATAGGTATTAAGGAGGAGTAAACATGGCAAGAGTAAAATGTGGAGCTGTTACAAAAGCTCGTCATAAGAAAGTTTTAAAACAAGCAAAAGGTTATTTTGGTAGTAAACATAGATTATATAAAACTGCTAAAGAGCAATTAATGCATTCAGGTCAATATGCATTCCGTGATCGTAAACAAAATAAAAGAGATTTTAGAAAGTTATGGATCATTCGTATAAATGCTGCATGTCGTGAAAATGATATGAGTTATTCTAGATTTATTGAAGGATTAACTAAGGCAGGAGTAGAAGTAAATAGAAAGATGTTAAGTGAGATTGCTATTAGTGATCCAGCTGCATTTACAGCAGTTGTTAAAGTAGCTAAAGAAGGACTTACTGGTAAGATTAGTAAACAAGAACCAGTAGTTGAAGTAAAAGAAGTTAAACCAGTTGTTAAAAAAGAAGCAAAGGCAGTTAAAACAGAAATGCCTGATATTTCTAAATTAACAGTAGCAGAATTAAAAGATTTAGCTAAAACTAAAAAAATTGAAGGTTATACAACTATGAAAAAAGCTGAATTAGTTGAAGCATTAAGTAAATAAAAAATAAACATATTAATGGATTGATTTATCCAGTGCCTATTAGTAAGGTGGTAAATTAGAAATTAATAGATGAAAAACGAAAAGGAGAAAGAATTATGACAGTAGTGTCAATGAATTATTTATTAGAAGCAGGAGTCCATTTTGGACACCAAAAAAGAAGATGGAATCCTAAAATGGGAGAGTATATTTATACTTCTCGTGATGATATTTATATTATCGATTTACAAAAGACTGCTAAAAAGATTGAAGAAGCATACAAAGAAGTTAATCGTATTGCCTCTGAGGGTGGAAAGTTCTTATTTGTAGGAACTAAGAAACAGGCTCAAGAAGCATCTGAAGAAACAGCAGTAAGAACAAGCATGTACTTTGTAAATGAAAGATGGCTTGGTGGTACTTTAACAAATTTTAAGACTATTAAGTCTAGAATTCATCGTATGGATGAAATTGAAGAAATGGAAAAAGCAGGAACATTTGAAGTTCTTCCTAAAAAAGAAGTTTTAGGTATTAAAAAAGAATATGATAAATTATTTAAGAATTTAAGAGGAATTAGGGAAATGCATAAACTTCCTGATGCTATGATTATTATAGATCCTCATAAAGAAGATATTGCAATTAAAGAGGCTAGAATTCTTAAAATACCTGTATTTGGAATTGTAGATACCAATTGTGATCCAGATATGGTTGATTTTGTTATTCCAGGAAATGATGACGCTGTACGTTCTGTTAAACTTATGATTGGTGTTTTAGGTAATGCTATTGCAGAAGCTAACGGAAATGATATGGTAGATTATTTAACAGAAGAAGATAAAACTAAGAATGAAAAGAAAGCAGCTAAGAAAGAAGAAACTAAAGAAGTTATTTCTGAAGTTAAAGAAGTAGTTGAAGCTCCAGTTGTTGCCTCTGAACCAAAAGAAGCAATAAAAGAAGAGACTGTTGACTTATCTAAATTAACAGTAGCAGAGTTAAAGGCTATGGCAAAAGATGCTAATATTGAAGGATATACAACTTTGAAAAAAGCAGAGTTAGTGGCTTCTTTAACAAAATAATAAATATTTGGAGGAAATCATATGTTTAGTGCAAGTGATATAAAGTTATTAAGAGAGCATACCGGAGCAGGAATGTTAGACTGTAAAAAAGCTTTAACTGAGAATAATGGAGATATGGATAAAGCTATTGATTGGTTAAGAGAAAAGGGTACTATAAAAGCTGCAAAAAAAGAAGGTAGAATTGCCGCAGAAGGATTAACTAAGATTGTAGCTAATGATAAAGAAGCTGTAATCGTTGAAGTTAATTCAGAAACTGATTTTGTAGCGAAGAATGCTCTATTTATTTCTGCTATTGATCAAATAGCAAATGCCATATTAAATAGTCAAGTTAGTTCTTTAGAAAGTGCTAACGAATTAATTATAGATGGTGAAACTATTAGTACAATGATGATTAACTTAACAGCTAAGATAGGTGAAAAGTTAAGCTTTAGAAGATTTACTAGGGTTTCTAAAACTGATAATCAAGTATTTGGTACTTATTCTCATATGGGTGGAAAAATCGGGGTTATTACTTTACTTGAAGGTGGTGATTCATCTGTTGCTAAGGATATTGCAATGCATATAGCAGCAATGAAACCAACTTATATTAAAAGAGAAGATGTTGATCAGGAAGTAATAGACCGAGAAAGTAAAGTTATTAAAGAGCAAGCAATTAATGAAGGTAAACCGGCAGAAATTGCTTCTAAGATGGTAGCAGGAAGAATTGGTAAATTTTATAAAGAGATTTGTTTAAATGAACAAGACTTTGTTAAAGATTCTGATATTACTGTTTTAACTTATGCTAATAATAATAAGGCAGTCGTGTTATCTATGGTTCGCTTTGAAGTTGGAGAAGGAATTGAAAAAAGACAGGATGATTTTGCCAGCGAAGTAATGAATCAAATAAATGGATAAGGAACTTTTGTTCCTTTTTTCTTTAAAATAATCAGTTTATCTTGCCAAAATAGTTTTTAATTCGTACAATATAGATATATAAATAAGGAGAGATAACATATGAATGATAGTATCATACAAGGCGCAAATATTAAAATGACTTTATCTGTAGAGAATTTAGAAAAAAGATTTACTACAGTTAGAGCAGGAAGAGCTAATCCTAGTAGTTTAGATGGGGTTTTAGTACCTTATTATGGAGTGGATACACCTTTAAAACAGTTAGCAATAGTTTCTGTTCCAGAAGCTACTCAGCTACTAATTAAACCTTTTGATAGAAGCTGTTTAGGAGCTATAGAGAAGGCTATTTTAGGAGCAAATTTAGGATTTACTCCTGGTAATGATGGAGAAACTATTAGAATTGTTATTCCATCTTTAACAGAAGATAGAAGAAGAGAGTTAACTAAACAAGTACATGCTTTTGCAGAAGATGCCAAAGTTGCCATTAGAAATATTAGAAGAGATGCTATTAGTAATATAGAAAAAGAAGATATATCTGAGGATGATCAAAAAAGTAAAGAAAAAGAAATACAGAGTTTAGTAGATCAATATAATAAATTAATAGAAGATAAGTTAAAAATTAAAGAGGGAGAATTATTGACAGTTTAATTATACTTCTTCTTAATAAGTTTTTAATATTTAGACACTTTGAAAAGATGAATAGTCTTTTCTTTTCTTTTTCTTTATGATATGATTTAGATAATAAGGAGTGGTAGTTATGTCAAACTGGTTAGGTTTATTAGTCTCTGTTATTTATATTTTAGCTGTATTAGGTTTAGCATCTTTTTGCTATAAGAAAAAGAAATTAACAGCTTTAGAAAGTCGTAAATTTGCTCATATTGGCTTATGTAATTGGTGGTTAATAGCTTGGATATTCTTTGATAATTACATATTTGCTAGTATTTTACCTGCTATATTTATAATTATTAACTACTGTAATTATAGATTTAATTTTATCCCTGGTATAGAAGAAAAAGTAGAGAAAAAAAGAACAATGGGAACTGTTTGGTATACAATTAGTTTGTTTATTCTTTCAGTTTTATTATTTCAACATAAATCATTTCTATTTATTGGGGCAATTGCTATACTAATACTTGGTTATGGTGATGGACTAGCTGGTTTGATTGGGTCCATCTTCGGCAAACATAAACTAGGTGTTAATAATAAATCTGTTGAAGGTAGTTTAACCGTATTTATTATGTCTTTTATTATATCAGTTTTATTACTTCAATCATTTATGACGACAAATATGACTTTAGTATATGGTTTATATATAGCTATGTTTGCAATGATGGTAGAACTTTATTCACCTAAGGGTTTAGATAATTTATTATTACCTTTAGGGGTAGCATTATATGCTTATTTATTAACTAGTCATTTTGCTTTTATAGAATCGTTTGCTTTAGGCTTTACGATATCATCTTTGGTAGTATTCTTTATTTTAATTAAAAAATCATTAACAGTTACAGCTTCGTTTTGGGCTTTAATACTAGGTAGTGCTATTTATGTATTATCCGGTCCTATTGTTTTTGGAGCTTTAATATTTTTCTTTCTCTCTTCAACTTTAATAGAGCATTATCATCATAAGCCTTTAGAGGAAAAGCAAAGGAATTTAAATCAAGTTATAGAAAATAGTTTTGCTTGTTTATTATTTTCTATTATGTATTTTATTACTGGTAGTGAAATAGCTTTAACAGCAGCTTTTGTTTCAATAGCGGGTGCTACTGCTGATACTTGGAGTAGTAGTATAGGCTATTATTCTAAATCTAAAGTTAAATCTATTTTAACGGGTAAACCTCTTCCAAAGGGAGAAAGTGGGGGAGTAACTTGGCTAGGGTCATTTGGGGCTTTATTAGGGTCATTATTAGTGGCACTGCTTAGTCTATTAGCGCCTACTGAAAATATGTTAATGCGTTTTATTATTGTTTTAGGTTTTGGACTATTTACTTCTCTTATTGACAGTATATTTGGTATTTTATTACAGATAAAATATTATAATAAAAAAACCGGGGAAGTTTTAGAAAAGAAGCCTAAACAGATGAGTAATATTGAACGTATTTCAGGTTATAGTTTCTTAACTAATGGCATGGTTAATTTTACGACTATTATGATTAGTGCCATTCTCAGTTGTATAGTTTCTTTATTAATCTAAGTTATAAAGAATTAGAGTTTTGCTTTAATTCTTTTTTATTGATAATTATTTTAATTTAGGGTAAAATCTAAATATAGATAAATAGATAAAGTGGGGTAATATAATGAAGAAAATTTTGAATGATAAAGGGTGGCTTTTAGTAATTATATTACTTGTTATTTTATCTGTGGGCTTAGTTTATTTGTTTTTAGCTGAGAATAATAAGAAAACTGTTCAATTGATTAAAAAACATTATAGTACTAAAGTTAAGGTTACTAGTCCTACTAATTTATATAGTAAAGATAAGAAGATAGAAGGGACTATATCTGATCATTTGATATTAGAGCTAACTTCTATGGAAATTGCTAAGATAACGGATAAGTACTTTAATATTAAAGATACTAATTATTATGTTTATTATAAAGATGTAACTCCTTGTACTGAGGAGTTAGCTAGTATAAAAGAATATTATATTCCTCTATCTATCACGGTTGAAGGCAGTAATATTACGCTTTATAAAGAGGCTAAAGAGGCAGTTAAGTTTATTAACCATAAGTCATTTGAAGTTTTATATCAAGATAAAAACTATTATTATATTAAACTATTTGATCAAATTTTAGGTATTAAGAAAGATAAAAATTTATTAATTAAGGAACTATCTAATACTATAAATGAGTCGTTAGTAATTCCAGTTATTTATTTAGATGGTCTTACTATAGATAAAGTTAATGAAAGACTTGAATATTTAAAAAGAAATAATTATTATACTATTACGGATCAGGAATATTTAGCTTGGAAGGATAATAATATTAAGGTGATGGAAAAAGCGGTTTTATTGCTATCTTCTATTCCTGATGAAGAAAAAGGAATATATAAGAAGTCATTTGCTTTGAATGCTGATAATAAGGTATCCCAAAAAGGAAGTACTGATATTTCTAGTTATTTACTTAAAAATGATACTAGTATTTCAGATTATAAAAAGATGTTAGAGGGTAAACAAGTTGTAACTGTATTACCACCTCCAGTAGTACCAGTAAAGGAACAAAAAATTCCAGTTTTAAATTATCATTTTTTCTTTAACCCAGATGGAGGAGAAGTTTGTTCTGAATCTATTTGTTTACCAGTTAAGAAGTTTGAAGAACATTTGAAGTATTTAAGTGTTAATGGGTATAAAACCCTTACTACTGAAGAATTCAGAGCCTGGATGTATAAAGAGATAGAGCTTCCTAAAAAAAGTGTTTTAATCACTATAGATGATGGCGCTATGGGGACAGGTAAACATAATGGTAATAAACTAATTCCTCTTCTTGAAAAATATAATCTCCATGCTACATTATTCTTAATAACAGGTTGGTGGGACATTGAAAATTATAGATCTCCTAATTTAGATATCCAATCTCACACTAATGATATGCATCAAGGTAATGCTTGTAAGGGTAAATCTCTTGGAGCCCAGATGTTATGTTATCCTAAAGATAGGGTGATTAATGATCTGAAAAAATCTATTGCTATTACTAAAAGTTCTACTTCTTTTTGTTATCCTTTTTATGTTTATGATTCATCTGCGATTAATAATGTTAAAGAAGCAGGCTTTAAAATTGCTTTTGCTGGAGGAAATAGAAAAGCCAGTAGGAAGAGCCCTAAGTATGCTATTCCTAGGTATCCTATTGCTAATACTATAACAATGGAAGATTTTATAGCTAAAATAAATTAAAGCTTTTAAACCATAAATATAGTTAAAAATAGCAATTTATGATATAGTAATAATAATTATATGAAGGAGATGTGGAATTTTGAAAAAGTTTAATGATGAAGTGGATGTACCTAAATTAAATGAGGTAATTAAATTATCTAGAAATATTTTAAATATTATTTTTATTTTGATCGTTTTATTACTTATTTATATAGGTTCATCTCTTTTAAAAACCTGGAATATATTACCTGCAATAAAAAGTATATTAACGATTATTTCTCCATTATTTATAGGATTAATTATTGCTTGGCTATTTGATCCAATAGTTTCTTGGCTAAATAAAAAAGGAGTTCACAGAATACTAGGAACTATTATTGTATTTGTCTTATTTATAGGAGGATTTATTTTACTAGGCACTATTATTATTCCTTCTTTAACTTCTCAAATAAATGATATTGTGACATCTATTCCAATTTGGCTTTCTGATGTTAAAAATGGTATTGATAATATTTTTGTTCATATTTCTAATGCCTCAGGTTATGATTTAACTTCAGTAAAAATTCAAGTTTTGGATACTTTAAATCAAATTGGTTCTAGTTTAACAACTAATTTACCAACTGTCAGTGTTAAATTTTTATCTTCTTTGGTAAATGGTGGTATGAATATAGTCTTTGGTTTTATTATTGGTTTTTATATGTTATTTAATTTTAATAATGTAAGAGAACACTTGTTAACTTTAGTTCCAAAGAAATATCATAAGGATACAATTAATTTAACTGATAGATTAAATAAAATCTTACGTAGTTTTGTACATGGGACATTGATTATAGCGGGTATTTTATTTGTTCTTCAATCAGTAGGGTTAACAATTGCAGGAATGAAAGCCCCTTTATTCTTCGGACTATTTTGTGCAATTACTAATATTATTCCTTACTTAGGTCCATGGATTGGAGGAATACCCGTTGTAATTATCGGTTTTTCTATGAGCCCTTTAGTAGGAAGTTTATGCTTAGTATCAGTGTTAGTAGCTCAATCAGTAGAAAGTTATTTCTTACAACCAATTGTAATGGGTAAAACAATGAAATTACATCCGGTAACAATAATGATTGGTCTATTAATATTTGGTCATTATTTTGGCATATTAGGTATGATTTTTGCTACCCCTATTATTTCAACTATTAAGTTACTTTTTCAGTTTTTTGATGAGAAATATAGCTTCATGGATAAATTAGCGGGTGAAAAAACAACTAATTAAAACGTTTGATAAAGATGAGTAAAAAAAATAATCTGTAAAGAGAATTGGGACTTGGTGGAAGCCTAATCAGACTTTTTTTGAAAGCTACTTTTGAGTGGGAGATATCCCCGGTGCTAAACCGTTATTTAAATTAAGATCTAATTAGTAGGATGGTACCGTGCTTATTGCACTCCTATGTTAGGTCTTTTCTTTGGGAAAAGGAGTTTTAGTATTATGAAAATATATTTGATAAGTGGTAAGGCTAGACATGGTAAAGATACACTAGGAACTTACTTAAATAAATGCTATAATTTAAGAGGTAAAAAGGGTATTATTATGCATATCAGTTATCCACTAAAACGTTACGCAATTGATTATTTTGGTTGGAACCCAGATAAAGAAAGCAAGCCTAGGGAATTGCTACAAAAATTAGGACAAGAAATTATTAAGGACACTTTGAAAAAACCCGATTTTTTAGTAGATAGGATAATTGAAGATATAGAAATATTATCTAATTTCTTTGATGTTTTCTTTATTACAGATATTAGATTACCTGAAGAAATTACTAAGTTAAAGGGAAGATTTAAAGAAGCAATCAGTATCCATATCAATAGGCCAGGGTTTATATCAGAGGAACTTAGTATAGAAGAAAATAATCATATTACTGAAACGGCTTTAGATAATTATACAAATTATGATTATAATATTATCAATTTAACTTTAGAGCAATTAGAAGAAGATGCTGAAAAAATAATAAGAGATGAGGAATATAAAAATGAAAAAAATGACTAGTACAGAGATTCGAAATATGTGGTATAGTTTTTTTGAAAGTAAGGGACATAAAAGAGTAGAGAGTGCTCCTCTTGTTCCTATAGATGATGATAGTTTACTATGGATTAATGCCGGGGTAACCCCTTTAAAAAAATATTTTGATGGTTCTGTTGTTCCGGATAATAAGAGATTAGTTAATGTGCAAAAGTGTATTAGAACTAATGATATTGAAAATGTTGGATTGACAACTAGGCATCAGACATTCTTTGAAATGATGGGTAATTTTTCAATAGGAGATTATTTTAAGAAGGAAGCAATTAGTTTTGCTTATGAATTATTAACTAGTGAAGAGTGGTTTGCAATTCCAGTGGATAAGCTTTATATTACAGTTTATACTAATGATTTAGAAGCTTATAATGAGTGGATTGCCAGTGGAGTTAAAGCTGACCATTTGATAAAGTTAGATGGGAACTTCTGGGAAATAGGGGAAGGACCATGTGGGCCAGATAGTGAGATTTTTTTTGATAGAGGAGAAAAATATGATCCAAACAATGATGCTTTATCTAAACTTAGAGCAGATGAAGATCAAGATCGTTATATAGAAATATGGAATAATGTTTTTAGTCAGTTTAACTCTAAAGCGGGGTTAAAAAGAGAAGAATATCAAGAACTTCCTCATAAGAATATAGATACAGGAGCAGGACTAGAGAGATGGGCATGTATATTTCAAGGGGTTGATTCTAACTTTGATACAGATTTATTTGTGCCAATTATGAACTCTATTGAAACTGTAACAGGAGTTTTATATGATGGAAGTATGCCTTTTAAAGTTATTGCAGATCATATTAGAACTATCACGGTAGCTTTAACTGATGGCGCTATATTTGAAAATGTTGGTAGAGGATATGTATTAAGACGCCTTTTAAGAAGAAGTGTTAGAATGGGTAAAAAGCTTGGTATAACAGAACCCTTTATGTATAAATTAGTTAGTACAGTAGTTTCTATTATGAAAGATAGTTATCCTAATTTAACCGCACAGGAGAGTTATGTAAAGACCTTGGTTCTAGATGAAGAACAATTATTTTTTCAAACTTTAACCGCAGGGGAAAAACGGTTATATGAACTTATGGCTGCTGCTTCTAATAAAGAAATAAGTGGAGCTGATGCCTTTAAATTATATGATACATATGGTTTTCCATTTGAATTAACTTTAGAATATTTAAGTGAAAAAGGTTTTACTACTTCTAAAGAAGAATATGATAGATATATGGCTAATCAAAAGAAATTAGCTAAATCTTCTAGGCATAAAGAGAATATTATGAATCTACAAAATGAGGCTTTACTAAATTATACGGAGCCTTCTCAGTTTCTATATCAAACATATAAGTCTAAGGGAGAAGTTATTTCTTTGTTTGAAGGGGGAAATTCAGTTACCCAAACTTCAACCGATGGTTATGTTATTATGGATAAAACTTGTTTTTATGCTACATCAGGTGGTCAAGTATCTGATACAGGAATGCTAATTGGCTCTAATTTTAAGGCTAGAGTAATAGATGTGACTAAAGCACCCCATGGACAACATATTCATCAGGTAAAAATTCTTGATGGGGTTATTAAAGTCGGAGATAAGGTAGATTTGTTAGTTGATTTAGAAAGGCGTAATAAGATAGAAGCTAATCATAGCTCAGTTCATTTATTACAATATGCTTTACAACAGATTCTATCAGATAAGATTCATCAAGCAGGTAGTTATGTTGATGCTGAAGGACTTCGATTTGATTTTACATATACAGGTAAAATATTAGAAGATGAAATAATTGAAGTTGAGAGACAAGTTAATGATATAATTAGTGGGCAATTTGAAACTCATACGGATTTAATGAATTTAGAAGATGCTAAAAAATCTGGAGCAATGGCTTTATTTAGTGAAAAATATGGGGATAAAGTAAGAGTTGTTACAATTGCTGATTCTAAAGAACTATGTGGGGGAACTCATGTCAAGAATACTAGAAATATAGGATGTTTTGCAATTACTAATTTAGAGTCTAAAGGAAGTAATGTTTACAGAGTTGAAGCCGTAACTGGAGATAAAATTGAGAATGCCTTGTTTCAAAAAATAAAACCTTATAATGATGAAATGATAAAATTAATGATGAAAGCCAAAAATATTTTAGCCTTAGCTAAAGCTGATCATATTTTCTTGGAATTTGATATTATTATAAATAATGATAGTCCTAAGTCATATAAAGATATTATTTATAATCGTAATGAACTTGAATATATTCAAAATGAAGTTAAAATACTAGAAAAGAAGTATTTAAGTGAAAAACAGAAATTAGTTTTAAATGATTTATCAAAATTCAGAGAAAACAAGGAAGAAATTAATGGTATTAAAACAATTATTATGAAAATTGATAATATGGATTTTAATGTTTTAAAAGAAATTGTCGATAATTTGCTTAATGAATTAGAAACAGGTTTTATTTTCTTAGCCAATATTAGAGGAGATGAAGTAGATTTTCTAGCTCGCAGTAATATTAATTTAAATGCTGGAATGGTAATTAAAGAAGCTACAACAAAGTCAGATGGTAATGGTGGTGGCAGTGCAACTTTTGCTCAAGGAAGAGGTAAAACTATAAAATATATTGATGAGATAATGGCTAGTATTAAAAATAGTATTAAAGAAATAAAGTAGGTGTTTTAATGGAACCAGTTTATATTTTAACTAATAATGATGATTATTTAATTCAAAATAAATTAGAAGAATTAATTACAGAAGCTTCAAATTATGAAGTAATTAAGTATGATTTATTAACTTCTTCCATAGAACAGGTTATTGAAGATTTAGACACATATAATTTTCTTAATAATAATAAATTTATTATAGTTAGTAATTGTAATTTTTTAACCAGTGAAGGAGATAAAAATTTTAATGAAGAGTTATTCTTAAAATATATAGATAATCCAAATCCTTTGAATACTTTAGTTCTTCTAGTAAAAAAACTAGATGAAAGAAAGAAGATAGTAAAGAAATTATTAATGAATAGTAAGGTTAATGTCCCTACCTTAGAAATTAATATTGCAAGAAAAATAAAAGATGAGTTGCAAGTAGCTAATTATCAGATGAGTGATAGTGATATTAATTATTTAATTGATTACTGTTTAAATAATAATAATAAGATTATGAGTGAATTAGAAAAGTTAAAATTATATACTTATTCTTTAAAGTGTATTACAAGAGATGATATTAATAATTTAGTAACAAAGGAAATAGATGGTAATATTTTCAGCTTAATTGACGCGATTATTGCTAAATCAAAGGCAGCAGCTTTTGAAATATATCAGGAACTACTTAGTCATAATGAAGAGCAAGTAAAAATAATGATAGTTTTAGCTAATCAGTTTAGATTGTTATACCAAGTAAAAATTTTAAAGTTAGAGGGTTTATCAGCTCCTGAAATAGCTAAATATTTAGGAATTCATCCTTATAGGGTTAAACTAGCTCTAGAAAAAGGCGTAAAGTATCAGGAACAAGAGTTAGTAAAATGTTTAGATTCTCTAGCTGTTTTAGATTATGATATTAAACACGGTAATACCTATGAAAATATAGGATTGGAATTATTTATATTAAATTTATAAGTAGAAGTAGAGGTACATGATGAAAGTAGGAATATACACTTTAGGTTGCAAAGTTAATTTATATGAAAGTGAATATGTAATTAGTTTGTTTCAAAAGCAAGGCTATACAATATGTCCATTTGATGATTATTGTGATATATATATTATTAATACTTGTACAGTTACTAATACAAGTGATCTTAAAAGTCAAAAGATAATTAGACAAGCAATTAAGAGAAATCCTCAAGCTTGTGTAGTAGCCATGGGCTGTTTCATTGAGGCAAATCAAGAACTTGATATTCCAGGGGTAGATATTTATATTGGAACTAAAAACAAGAGTAAGGTAGTTGAGTATGTAGAAGAGTATTATTCAAATAATAAGGAGCTAAGAGAGACCAGTCCTGAATTAGCTTCTGGTTTTGAAAATATGGAAATAGAAACTTTTCCAGGTCGGACTAGAGCTTTTGTAAAAATTCAAGATGGATGTGAGAATTTTTGTAGTTATTGTATTATTCCTTTTGTTAGAGGAAAATGCCGTAGTAAGGATTTTCACACAGTTATTGAAGAAATAAGCAAATTAATTAAAAATGGCTATAAAGAGATTGTTTTAACAGGTATTCATACAGGTAACTATGGAGTTGACATTAATACTTCTTTTGGGGAATTACTTGAAGCTATTACTTCTTTAGAAGGATTAACTCGTTTGCGTATTTCTTCTATAGAAATTACTGAACTAAATAGTAAAGTTCTGGAGTCGTTAAAAAATAGGCCTATGATAGCTAATCACTTGCATATTCCTTTACAAGCAGGTAGTAAAGAAATCCTAACTGCTATGAATAGAAAATATGATAAAGATTATTTTTTGAATAAAGTAAAAGAAATAAGATTAATTAGACCGGATATTTCGTTATCCACTGATGTTATTGTTGGTTTTCCAGGAGAAACAGAGGAGGACTTTGAAGAGAGTCTAGCTTTTATTAGGCAAATTGCTTTTTCAAAAGTTCATGTTTTTCCATATTCTAAAAGAACTGGTACAGTAGCGGCAGATATGGATAATCAAGTTGATGATATTAGTAAAAAAGTAAGAGTTAAAAAATTATTAGCGCTTTCTAAAAAATTAGAAATAGATTATATGAATAAATTTATTAATAAGCAAGCCGATGTTTTAATTGAGAAAGTGTTAGATGATAGTAGTATAGGGCATACTTCTAATTATCTATTAGTTAAGGTAAACCAAGTCTTAGCAAGAGATAAAGTAGAGAGTGTAACAATTACAGATGTAGATTATCCATACTGTATAGGCACTGTAAATTAAAACGTAAAGTAGATAGATTATATCGTTATATTTGACATATTATTACTACTTACTTTATAATTAAGAAAGAATAGAGGTAAAGTTATGAATAGTAAAATATTAATAGTGGGTAATCCTTCTCATAATAATTTGAAAATTGAAATCGAGGGGGAAGTACCTTTTTATAAAACAACCCAAGAATTTATAACTTATTTAAAAGCCTTTCAGAAGGATAAAATATTAGACTCAATTAAAGCTAATAATAATCCTATGGGACCTGCGGGATTTTTATCTACTATCAAAGATGATCAAGGTGATATTCATCAAATGTTGATTGGTTTTGATGGGGTTAATCCGGTAGAAAGCACTCAGTATCGGGATATTAATATTTTTTGTCAAGAATTTAATAAAAATATACATAATCAGAAAACCTCAGTTAAAGTTACAAAATATTGCATGGATTTGTTAAGTCACCCCGAAATAAAGACAATAGTTAGGGCGGGAGTTATTATTGGTACAGCGGCTATAATTGGAGCAAGTCTATTTTCCCCAGAAGCTATGGTTAAAAGGGAGATAAGCTTACATACTGGAGAGGCAGAAGTAGAAATTGGCCGAACAATTAGTATGAGGTCTCATGCTAAAGATTGTATTTTACCAGAGGGTTCTTCTTTAGAAGAAAGAGCGGTTAATTATCTAGTTAGTACTGGTAAGGATAAAGATAAGGCTATAGAGTTTGTTAGTAGATATATTGAACCTGATGCTGTTAAAAATGAGGCGCCTGGTAAAACTAAATAGTTATTTACTTGAGAGGACTTATTATAAGTCTTCTTTTTAATTGCCTACTACTTTATAGGCTGAAATATATAAAATCATCTTAAGATAAATTTTAAATTTGTTAATCATTTAGCCCTATAAATTCTAAATTTACGAGTATTTTAACATTTTCTTGGCTAGTAAGAACATGAAAATTTTGTTATAATGATAAGGAGGTGTAGTATGGAATATTATATAAAAGGAAATTATAAAAAGAGTATTTATCAGAGTGATTCCGGCTACATTATAGGCCTATTTAAGGTACGGGAAACTAATGATAAGGACTTAGTTGATTATATAGATAGGATAATTACCTTTACTGGTTATTTCCATGAAATTAATACTGAAGATACTTATATCATGTATGGAGATATAATAAATCATGAGAAATATGGTGAGCAGTTTCAGGTTTCAAAATATGAGAGGGTAATGCCTGAAGAAAAGGATAGTATAGTTGAGTTTTTAGGAGGCGGATTATTTAAAGGAGTAGGGGAAAAGAAGGCTAAGAAGATTGTTGACTTTTTAGGTAAAGATACTTTGAAAGTTATTTTAGAAAATCCTGATAATTTATTACTTATTCCTACTATAACTAAGAAACAAGTAGATATTTTATATAATACTTTAAGAGATTATGAATCAAGTTATGAAACTATTATAAAGTTAAATGAATTAGGTTTTTCTAGTCGTGATAGTATGTTAATTTATCGTAAGTTTCAGTCTAAAACAGATTTAATCATTAAGGATAATTTATACTTATTTATGACTGATGACTATGATATAACTTTTAAAAAGCTAGATGTTATAGCATTAGGACAAGGATACCCAAAAGATGATATAAGGAGAATTAAAGGCGCTATACTTTATATTATGTCTGAAGTTTGTAATTTAATAGGGCATAGTTATCTTTTAAATGGGGAAATATATGGTTATTTACTCAAAGTTTTAGGAATTCATATTTCTACTCCTATTTTTGATCAAGCAATAGCGGATCTAGCTTTAGATAAGAAGATTATTATTAAAGATGAACATTATTATTTAACTTCTATGTTTGAAGCTGAAAAAAATATTGCTAATAGATTAAGGTATTTAGCTAGTTTAGTAGATACTGATTATAAAAAAATTGATCAAGAATTAGTTAATTTAGAAGAGAAAAATCAAATAACTTATAATAATGATCAGAAGAAGGCAATTATTAATGCAATAAGCAAAAATGTTTTAATTATTACGGGAGGTCCTGGGACAGGAAAGACGACAATTATCAAAGCTATTACAGGTTTATATCAAAGTCTAAATAAATATTCTTATGAGAAAATGGTAGAGAGAATTGCCCTATTAGCGCCAACAGGGAGGGCAAGTAAAAGAATAAGTGAGGCAACTTTATTACCAGCTGTGACAATTCATCGCTTTTTAAAATGGAATAAAGATACTAATTTATTTGCCGTTAATGAGTATAATAAAAGTAATGTAGAGTTTGTGATAATTGATGAAGTTAGTATGATGGATGTAAATTTGTTGGATAATTTATTAAAAGGATTGAAAATAAATACTAAGATTATTTTAGTGGGAGATGATAATCAGTTACCAAGTGTTGGGCCAGGGCAAATTTTAAGAGATATGATTGAAAGCGAAGAACTACCAGTTGTTAAGTTAGTAGAATTGTATAGGCAAGGAAAAGACTCTAATATTATTACTTTAGCATATGATATTAACAAGGATTATTTAGATCAAACTCTCTTTAATAAACAAGAAGATTTGACTTTTATTGCCTGTGACTCTATGGTAGTAAAGGAAAACATCAGAAAAATATGTATGCCTTTTAAAAATATGGATTACCGGAAGTTTCAAGTTTTAGCGCCTATGTATAAGACATTAAATGGTATAGATGAACTTAATATGTTACTTCAAAGTATTTTTAATCCAAAAGCTTCCGCTAAAAAAGAAATTATAATAAATGGTATTACTTATAGAGAACAGGATAAAGTTATACAATTATCTAATATGCCAGATGAAAATGTTTTTAACGGGGATATAGGTATTATTACACATATTGAAAATGGCCTTAAAAAAGTTGTAACAATTGAATTTGATTTAACAGAAGTCCACTACACACCTAGTAATTTTAATAAATTTAAACATGCTTTTGCAATTAGTATTCATAAATCTCAAGGTAGTGAATTTGATGTAGTAGTAATGCCTATAGTTCAGGGATATCATAAAATGTTATATCGTAAATTAATTTATACGGGAGTAACTAGAGCTAAAAAGAAACTATATTTAATTGGAGAAATAGAAGCTTTAAATTATGCAATTCATCATAATGAAGTAGATTTAAGAAGAACAACTTTAAAAGATATGCTAAAGAGAAGTATAAAATAGTAAAATCATCTCATAATAAAAATGGTATTAATACCACTCATATTTTCTTTGCAAAGAGGTGATTATAATGGAAAAGAAAACAGCGGTTGCAACTGGTATTACTTTAGCAGTGCTAGGTACAGCAGGTTATGGTGCATGGGCATTGTACAAAAAAAACAACCCTAATGTCATGTATGATTTAAAAAAAGGTATGAACAAGATGAGTAAAAATGTAGAGAAAAGCATGGAAGATATGATGTAAAGAAGAGTCCCTTTGGGGACTTTTTCTTTTGTTATAAAACAAAATAAATATATAAAAAGAATTATTTTATGTTATTACTATAAAATTTATTAAAATTGTTTACAAAAAGTTAAAAAAATGTGAAAATAGAGTTATGACAATGTGGAGGTAGCTATGAATATTTTTCGGCATAAACATAGAAATATCCCTGGGGGGGGGGTACTTTAGTCTATTAAAAGTTAAACTAGGTGCTCAAATAAATAGCAAAATAAAAGTTCGACTTGGGGTGGTGGTTTCCACTATTTTAGTTGGTTTTTTTATTGCTATAATTTCTACTAGTTATGCTCTTTGGACAATAAATTTAGAAAAGGCGAACAAACTTAGTATTGTAGCAGGAACTCTTAATTATAATTTAACCAGTGGTAGTTTTAATAATAATAATCAAGTAACGGTTATGGCTAATAATATTCTTAATTTTCAAGTAGAATTAACTAGTAGAAATAATATAGACAGCAAGTATACTATTTATTATGAAGGCTCTATACCAAGTGGAGCAAAGGTAAGTTATAAATCAGTTAATAGTTTGCCAAGTGGTGAAATAGGGATTAATGGTAATAAAGTAATTGTAGATTTAGTATTAGAAAATCCAACTAATATTCCTTTTACTATTAAAATAGGAGTAGAGGGAGGATTAGCTAATAAAACATTAAATCTAGAGAGTTCTAGAGAACCTATTACTAATCTTTTTACTTTAGTTAATCCAACATTAACAGTAAGTCCTAGCTCTATAAAGTTAAATGCGGGTGATAGTTATAATATTTTATCTGGAGTTAGTGCTAAAGATATGTATGGCAAGGATATAACTTCTAGTATTAAAACAACGGGTATTTATGATAG
>JAVWCU010000007.1:0-35277 GCA_036648855.1 Bacilli bacterium | reverse complement strand
TTTATTATTACTTTCACAAACAGGTGTCCCTTGGTATAATCAAGGTATAACATTAAAAGCAGATTATGGAATAGCAAATCTAGGCAATTATATTGCTGATATTATTAGACTGGATGTTAGAGATATGAATAGAATTGCATATATTGGAGTATTAATTAACAGCCATAATGCTAGAATACATCTAACCTCTATGGCTCTAGTTAGATAATTACTCTATTAAAATAGAAAAGTCTTTAATTATTAAAATAAAAATACAGGGATAACATTTAAGATATTATCCTGTAATAACCATATAAATTCATAACGGAAAGCCTCCTATTATTGACAGTGTTATTACTTTATGATATATTATTATCAGAAAACTTGGAATTATCGTTGAGCAATTTGAGCTCATGGATAAAGCTAAGTTTTTTTGCCTATTTATAATAAGATAATATATAGTGAATAGAAGTAATGAGGTGATTTATTATATGAAAAGACATGAGGTTAATAGGGATAATCTATCTCCAATGATGAAGCAATATATGGAAATAAAAGATAAATATGAAGATAGTATTATGTTTTTTAGACTAGGAGACTTTTATGAAATGTTTTTTGAGGATGCTATAACTGCTAGTCATGAACTTGAACTAACATTAACAGGTAAACAAGCTGGACTAGATGAAAGAGTTCCAATGTGTGGTATACCTCATCATGCCTATGCAACTTATTTAGATAAACTAATAGATAAAGGTTATAAAGTGTCTATATGTGAACAAATATCAGACCCTAAAACCGCAGTCGGAGTAGTTGAAAGAGAAGTTATTCAAGTAGTAACTAAAGGTACTAGAATAGATGCTAATTTAAATGCCAAAGATAATAATTATATTGGAAATATATATGATTTTGAATACTGTTATGGAATCTCTTATACCGATATTTCAACAGGTTATTTTTATGCACTAATTATTGATTATGATCAAAATAAGTTGCTTAAAGAAATTGTAAATCGTAATTTAAAAGAAGTAATTGTTAACGATAAAATAGACCGTAATTTAATTAATATTTTAAGAGAGTCATATCATATTTTAGTTACTATTAATGATACAGTTCTAGATAATGATATATATAATCATTTATATAATAATATAGAAGATGTTAGACTTATTACAACAGTTAAACATCTATTAAACTATTTAGTAGAAACTAAAAAAGGTAATTTAGAACACTTACAACCTGTAGAAGTGGTAATTACTAATAATTATTTAACTTTTGATATTCATACTAAACAGAATCTAGAGTTAACTGAAACTATAAGATTAAGAGAAAAACAGTTCTCATTACTTTGGTTACTTGATAAGACTAAAACTGCTATGGGAAGTAGGTTTTTAAAAACAAGTATTGAAAACCCTTTAACTTGTAAAGATGAAATAGAGAGGCGTTACAATATTATAGAAAAACTATTAACAGAGTTTGTTTTAAGTGGTGAGTTAAAAGAAAAACTAGGGGATGTTTATGACTTAGAACGTTTAGCAGGAAGAATCAGTTATGGAAATTTAAATGCTAGAGATTTAATTCAGTTGAAAAACTCTTTAGCTTCTCTACCTAGAATAAAAGCTATTCTAGAAGAACTAAACTATGATCATAGTATTGATCCTTTATCTGATGTTTATAGTTTACTAGATAGAGCGATTAATGAAGATGCTCCTATTACTTTAAAAGAGGGTTCTTTAATTAAACCTGGATATAATAAAGAATTAGATGAAATTAGAAGTATTAGATCGGGATCTAAAGATTTTATTTTAGCCATGGAACAAGAAGAAAAAGAAAGAACGGGGATTAAGGCTTTAAAAGTAGGATTTAATAAAATATTTGGATATTATATTGAAATAAGTAAGGGTAGTATACCTTTGATTAAGGAAGAATTTGGTTATCAAAGGAGGCAAACTTTAGCTAATTGTGAACGGTTTATTACTCCGGTTTTAAAAGAAAAAGAGAGTATTATTTTGGGTGCAGAGGAGAAAATTATTAATTTGGAATATCAACTTTTTATGGAAATTAGAGATGTTGTTAAAACTTATATTGGTAAGCTCCAAAGAACAGCTAAGGTTATAGCTGAAGTAGATATGATGCAGTCTTTAGCTACTGTTTCTGGATATAATAATTATGTTAGGCCTACGCTTACTTCTGATAATGTTATTTCTATTAAAGAAGGAAGGCATCCGGTTGTAGAAATGGTTAGTAAGAATGATTATGTCCCTAATGATGTAATGATGGGCAAAGATACTAGTATTTTACTTATAACAGGCCCTAATATGGCTGGTAAGTCTACATATATGCGTCAGGTTGCAATCACGGTAATAATGGCTCAGATGGGGTCTTTTGTACCTTGTAAAAGTTGTACTATACCAATCTTTGATGCTATATTTACAAGAATTGGAGCTAGTGATGATTTAGTTAGTGGAGAGTCTACCTTTATGGTTGAGATGAAAGAAGCTAATAATGCTATAACGGAAGCTACTAAAAATAGTTTGATTTTGTTTGATGAATTAGGACGTGGTACTGCGACTTATGATGGAATGAGTTTAGCACAAGCTATCTTAGAATATATTCATGATCATATTGGAGCTAAAACATTATTTTCAACGCATTATCACGAATTAACAGCACTAGCAAATGAGCTACCTAATTTAAAAAATGTTCATGTTTCAGCTAAAGAGGAAGATGGTAAAATAACTTTTTTACATAAAATTAAAAATGGAGCAGTTGATAAGAGTTATGGTATTCATGTTGCTAGTTTAGCAAAATTACCTCTTTGTTTAATTAAAAGAGCTGAAGAAATACTTAATATTCATGAACACCAAAATAAAAAAGAACAAACTTTTCAGCAAACGACCTTATTTTTAAATCCTGAAGAAATAGCTGAAGATAAAACTAGTTTAGCCTTGGAAAAATTAAAAGAGGTTAATCCTTTAGAAATGACCCCATTAGCAGCTTTAAATTTACTTTATGAATTAAAAGAACAGTTAAAAGATGAAAACAAGTAATATGACTGGACAAAAATGGTATAAGTGCTTATAATAAGGGCATAAATTAGCTATTGGAGGTATATATGGATAATCTAGATGCTAACGATTTATTAAAAGAGGACGATATATTAACTAAAATACAGCAACAAACTCTTATAGTAGATAAGCTAAATGAGAAATCGGCAGATTTAGGAAGTAAATTAGAACACGATGAAGATTTACTTAAACAATTAGATACTTATCAAGTAAAAATGGAACAGATTAAGAGTACTCTAAATAAAGATAATGTGGATAAAATTAATAATGAATACAATAAATACTGTGAAGAAAAGCATAAGAAAATGAAAGTTAAACGGGTGTTATCTTATTCTTTAATAGTTTTAACAACAACTTGTTTTTATGGAGTACCACTTTCTCTTATTGCAAAAGTATTTGTACATAGTCCTATTATTAATTACATTTTGTTAGGTACTTTAACTGGAGCAGTTGTATCGGTCGCCTTGTTAGCAACTTTTCTTAAATTAGATAAAGAAGATCCAGAGGTAATTAGAAAATTTGTTTTAACAGACTTAATCGATGAATATGGGAATAATGATAATGTTTTAGATAAGATAAAGGCTTTAGAGAATAGGAAAGATAAATTAAATGGAAGTATTACAGTACTTAATCAGCAATTAGAATTAGTAAAAACTGAGGCAAGTAGGGTTAATACTGAGCTAGTTAATAATTATAAAAGATTAGAAGAAAAATCAAGTATTGATGATTGTAAATTAAAGGAAAAAATTATAATACCTAGTGAGGATGCAAATAAGGTATATATTAAGAAAAATTAAAGGGGGTTATTATTATGAATTTAAATAGGGAAATTATTAATCAGAAGAACAGAAAAATACAGGAGGCTATAAGTAATTTAAAATTTATGAAGAGCGATTGTAATAAAGAAATATATGAAAAATATAATAAAAGAGATATAAATGATTTAGAATTAGAAGAATTAGATTACCAGATAGAGTGCTTTAAGCAGGCTAAGGCTATTATTGAGGAATATGATAAGCTTGAAAGCAAACAGGATACTGCACAAATTATAATGCAAGTTATGGGAATGCTTTTAGCTCTTGGTCTAGGTGGGGTTATTCTCTCTAATCTAAGTATAGCATTAACAATGGGTTTAAATATTGCTCTAGGAATTGGTGCTGTTTTTGCAGGTGGTGGAGTTATATTAGTTGCAATAGGTGCTAAAGAATTAGTAAAAAATTTTAGTACAATTAAGAATAAAGAATTATTAGAACAGAATTATATTTTACATAATGAAGATGTTATAGGACTTATTGATAGAAAAAAGGTTTTAGAAGATGAAAATAGAATGATTAATACTAGAATTGATCAGTTAGAACCTCGTTATACAATATTTTCTTCTTTAGAAGATGAATTAGAACAAGGAATTATTAAGATGAATAGTAAATTGACTGCTGGAATTAACAACAGAATGTCTAACTCCCAGGTTCTAGATTATATAAATAACACTATAGAATTAGCTTTAGTAGGAAATAATCAAGAAACTTTAAAACAGGACCCAAAAGTTTTAAGATATTATAGAACAACATCAGAATAATGTTAAAAAAGAGATTAGTCTCTTTTTATTTTTTTGAATGACTTTTTCCTTTACCTATGGTAATATAGTAACAGGTGAAATATATGAAAAACAGAAGTGAATTAAGAGAAGTTATTATGAAGGTTATGTATCAGATTTATATCTTGACTGATACTAAAATTGAATATAATGTTGATGATTTAATAAAAGAGCAGTTAGAAGTAGAAAATACTTTTGTTACTACTTCTATTAATGGTATTATTAAAAATCAAACAGAGATAACAAAGTATGCGAATAAGTATTTAAATAACTGGACTATGAATCGTTTAAGTAAGGTTGATCAAGCTATAATATCATTAGGAGTATATGAACTTTTATATACTGAAACACCTAGTATTGTAGCTATTAATGAGGCTATTGAACTAGCTAAATGTTATAGTGATGATAAGGTGGCAAAGATGATTAATGCTGTTTTAGACGGGATTTATCATATGAGTGATAATAATGCCAGATAAGTATATTACTGTCACTCAACTGACAAAGTATATTAAGTATCAGTTTGATACGGATAATAATTTAAATAGTATCTTTTTAAGGGGTGAAATATCTAATTTTAAGGCCCATACTAGGGGTCATTACTATTTTACTATTAAAGATGAAAACTCAAGAATTAATGCAGTTATGTTTGCTAGTAGTGCTAGTAAACTCTTATTTACGCCAGTAGATGGTATGAAGGTTCTAATAACGGGTAAAGTTAGTGTCTATGAGGTAACTGGTGGTTATCAAATATATGTAAATGATATGATTGAAGATGGTTTAGGTAATTTGTTTGTCGCTTATGAACAGTTAAAAGCTAAGCTTAGTAAAGAAGGGTTATTTGATATTGCTAGAAAAAAAGCTATTCCAAAGTATCCGGAAGTAGTAGGTATAATTACTGCTCCTACTGGGGCGGCTATTAGAGATATTTTATCTACTATTAAAAGAAGGTTTCCTCTTACTAAGACTATTTTATTTCCTTGCTTAGTTCAAGGTGCTAGTGCTGCTCCTGATATTATAAAACAAATTAAAAATGCTGAAAATTATAATTTAGATGTTTTAATAATTGGTAGGGGAGGCGGCTCGATTGAAGATATGTGGGGCTTCAATGATGAACAAGTTGCTCTTGCAATTGCTAATTGCAGTATTCCTATAATTAGTGCAGTAGGACATGAAATAGACTTCACAATTGCGGACTTTGTAGCTGATTTAAGAGCTCCAACACCAACAGGGGCAGCTGAGATGGCAGTTGCAAACAAAGTTGAAGTCTTAGATTATATTAAGCAATTAAAACTTCGGCTAGTAAAAATAATAGAACATAAAATAACGACTAGTACTTCTAAATTAACTAGTTTAACAGATAGTTATATTATGAAAAACCAAATTAGTCTTTTAGATATTAAAGAACAAAAATTAGATACTTTATTAGACCGAGTTATTTTAGCTTTAAATCATATATTAGAACAAGCTAAGATTAGATTATCTAAAACAAAAGAAAGCTATATATTAGTTAATCCTACTCAATTATATTTAACTAAGCAAAATAGATTTAAAACATCTTTAGTATTTTTAAATAATAATATTAGCAGAGTCTTAGAACAAAATGAAAAAAGATATATTAAATCATTAAGTAAATTAGAACCTCTTAATCCTCTACTTACTATAAAAAGAGGATATGCTATTTTGAAAAAAGATAATAAAGTAGTAAGTATGAAGAGTAATCTAAAAAAAGATGATATTTTAGAAATAGAACTACAAGATGGAATTATCAAAACTAAAGTAATGGAGAGTGAATAATATGGGATTAGTGACACCAAAACCTGGGTATGATGATAAGGATACTTCTAGATATTTTGAATTAAATAGAAATATTATGGAAAAAAGGCACTTTTTAGAAAGTTTAGACAAGAGTAATAAAGAATTAATTAGAAAAACAGAAAATGAAATTAATAATTTATTAATGGAACAGGTACTTTTGAATAAAAATATTAAATTTTAAGGAGATATTAGAAAATGGAAAAGAAAGTAGAACTTAGTTTTGAAGAAAACTTAGAAAAATTAGAAAATATTGTTAAAGAATTAGAAAATGGGACAGTGCCTTTAGATGATGCAATTGTTAAATTTAATGAGGCTATTTGTATTGCTAAAATTTGTGATGAAAAATTAAAAAATGCTACTGAATCTATCAATAAGATAGTGGCATCAGATGGAACTTTAGTAGATTTTAAAGAAATAGAACAATAAAAGAGGCATTTTTGCCTCTTTAATTTTCTCCTTCTTCTAACATGGTAGTAATAAATATTCCGTAGCCTTTTTTACTATCATTAACAATAACATGGGTTACTGCCCCAACAATTTTATTATTTTGCATAATGGGACTACCACTCATTCCCTGGACTATACCTGCTGTTTTATTTAATAAATTAGGATCAGTTATTTCAAATAGAATATTTTTAGTTTTATTAGTATGATCTATTTTTAAAATATTAATTTTAAAAGTTTCAATACTAGAACCTTTAATAACTGTTGCAATAGTGGCATTTCCTAATTTGACATCGTCTGGTTTTCCAACTTCGATCGCGTCTTTTATAGGAATTTTAACTCCATAGGTACCAAAAATACCGGACTTTTCATTCTTCTTGATATTACCAATAGTAATACTAGAATCAAATGTAGCATTTTTTTCACCAGGTATACCAGTTTCACTTTTAGTTATACCTGTAACATCAGCATTAAAGATTTTACCATCTTTAATTTCAATTCTTACAGTAGAATTCTTATCGGCTATTTCATGTCCTAAAGCACCATAAATGTGAGTATTTGGGTCAATATAAGTCAAGGTACCAATTCCATTTATCTGATCTTTAACAAACAAACCAGTTTTATAAATATTGTTATTGTCTTTTATTAAAGTTAAATTAGTAAATAACTCTTTATTATTCCTAATAAAAGTCATTTTAACTGTCTCTAATTCTGAACTAGTATTAATAACTTTTATCATTTCAGATATACTATTAACAGATATATTATTAACTTTAATAATTCGGTCTCCTAATTCAAAACCGGCATCTCGTCCTAGATATTTATTATCTACTTTGTAAAAGCCAACAATCATTATGCCTTTTGAATTTAGTTCAATACCAATATTTTCTCCACCTGGAATTATTTTGCTTGAATAAGCTAAAACAGAATTTGGAATAAGCAATATTGCTAGTAAGAAGAAGATTTGTAGTTTGCGTTTAGTTGCCATAATATCATCTCCAATTGCAGACTACATTAATATTATATCTAAAAATAATAATTTTACTTAACGTAATAATTACCAATTTTTTTAATAGCATTAATTTACAAACTATATTATTTATGCTATTCTTATAATGAGGAGTGAAAAGATGGAAAAAGATATTAATGAAGACTTAGATCAGAGTTTTGTAGAAGAAAAACATACTTCAGTAGGTAGAATAATTTTTAATATTATTTTTACAATTTTAGTTGTAATAATATTAAGTAATGCTGTAATAGGATCAATTAACTTTAGTAGAATTTCTAATAACCAAAAACCAGTTATTTTAACTAAAGTAACAGAATCTACTAAAGACTCTAAAAAGATTAAAACTTATAACCAAATACTTTTTAGTATTGTTGAAACAGAAACTAAAACAACGACTGGGATAGATAAAACTTGGTCATTAAAACCATTCTTTATGAAATAGCAAAAAAAAAGAAGTGATTCTTTTTTTTTATAAAAAATATGAAACTATTCCAATTATGAAAGAAGCAACCATTGCTACTGCTAAAACAATTGAAACAATTTTAATTGTTTTTTTATTCATTTTATACACCTCTCATTCATTATAATAAAGATTCATATAAAAGTAAAACAAAACTTTTTTCATATTTGCTTTAACTATTTCATAAAGTGGAGTAGGGTGAATGTTATGAATGGAGCAATGAAAAAAGCTAGAGATAATATTATTAAGCAAAAAAGGATTTATTTATTTTTATTTATATTATTATTAATAGGAGTAGGAATAGGAATTGTTTTTGTTACTATTTTATCTAATGGTGATAAAAAAATAGTTATGGAACAGTTGGGGGATTTTTTTAAGCAATTTAGGACTATGGACAACCTTAATTATGGTAGGGGACTAATGAATAGTCTTTTAGCTAATTTACTTTATGTAATAGGAGTTTGGTTATTAGGTATTTCTATTATTGGTTTACCAGTTATTTTATTTCTTTTATTTATGAAAGGATTCATAGTAGGCTTTTCTATTTCATCTATCATCTCTATATATGGTTTTAAAGGCGTTTTAGGGGTAATCGCATACTTATTCCCTCATCACTTATTAGGACTGTTAATGGTGGTAGTTTTAAGCTTCTATGCTGTAACTTTCTCTATAAAACTATTCTTAAGTTTATTTCTTCATAAAAATATTAATTTAAGAGCAGTTATGCATAAATATATTAAAATTCTACTATTAATGTTAGTAATAGCCGTAGTAGTAAGTTTATTAGAAATATTTATCAATCCTTATTTAATTAATTTATTTACAAAAATTATATAAATATAGAAAATTATTAGCTTTTAAGTTATAATATATTTAGGTGATAAACATGACAAAAGTAGTTATAGGAATGAGTGGTGGCGTTGATTCATCAGTCGCCGCTATTATATTAAAAGAACAAGGTTATGAAGTAATTGGTTTATTTATGAGAAACTGGGATACTTCTATAAATGGAGATATATTAGGTAATCCTGATATTAATAATGATATATGTCCACAGGAACAAGATTACAATGATGCACTAGAGGTATGTAAAAAATTAGATATACCTCTTTATAGAATTGATTTTGTAAAAGAATATTGGGACAATGTTTTTACTTATTTTTTAGATGAATTAAAAGTAGGTAGAACGCCTAATCCTGATATTATGTGTAATAAATATATTAAATTTGATTATTTCATTAAGGAAGCTAAAAAGCTCGGTGCTGATTATATTGCAACGGGGCATTATGCTAGAATAGATGAAAAAGGTAATTTATTAAGAGCAGTTGATTTAAATAAAGATCAAACTTATTTTTTATCATTCCTTACCTCTCAACAACTTGATCATGTGTTATTCCCGATTGGAGAAATGACCAAACCAGAAGTTCGAAAAATAGCTAATAAATATCAGCTTGTTACAGCAAATAAAAAAGATTCTACAGGAATTTGCTTTATAGGAGAAAGAAACTTTAAAAACTTTTTAAAAAATTATCTTCCTAATTTACCAGGTAATGTAGTTGAGATTACTACAAATAATATCCTTGGACAGCATATTGGCTTAATGTATTATACGGTAGGGCAGAGAAGAGGCTTAGATATAGGAGGAACTAAAGATAAACTTTTTGTTGTAGGAAAAGATGTAAATAAGAATATTTTATATGTAGCAGAAGGTGCTGATAATGATTATTTATACTCTACTAGTTGTCTATTAGAACAGGTTAATTTTAATTGTTCTTTAAGACCTACTAGTTGTACAGCAAAGTTTCGTTATAGGGGACTAGATTATCCTGTAAATTTAACTTATTTAGAGGATTCTACTATTTTAGTTACTTATAATAAAATTAAATCTGTAACTCCTGGACAAGCCTGTGTTTTTTATGATGGTAATTTATGCCTTGGTGGTGGTATAATAAAAGAGGTGCGTAAAGATGATAAAAAGCTTTGGTATTTATTGTAAACCAAATGTATAGCTTTACACTTGCATTTTTTGAATATTATGTTTAAAATTATTAGTAGGAGGTCATATTCATGGACAGTTTAAATAAGATTTTATCGGAATTAGGGATTTCTAAAGTTAGGTTAGCTAAATATTTAGGAGTGTCTAGACAAATGTTATATAATTATTTAGGTCAAAAAAGCTTAAGTGATTGGCCTAAAGAAAAGGAAATGAAAATTACTTGTTTATTAGGAGTGAAATCAGCTGAGGAAATAGAAAATATTAAGGTAGACGGAGAATATATTATTACAGTTGAGAGTAAGCTTAATGAAGGGGTAAAGGATACCTCTAATAAAGATGTATTAGCTGATTTAAAGGGCTTTAATAAAAAAGAGCAAGAAATATTAGCTGATCTAATTAATTTGTTAAAAGAGAAGCTAGCAGATGATAAAACTAAGGAAACATATAATAGCTATCGTTATTTATATAATTTTTTACAGTCCATGGATACTAGTAGAGAATTAAAATATATATTAGGTTATACTTCAAAGTCTTTAGGCTTTACTGATCCTTTAGAATTTGAGTTTAGTGATACACAGCAGTTTATCTTTGAAAGTATTATGTTTTCAGCTATGACTTTATATGCTAATGGTGGTGCTTCTAAAACAAGAATTGCTGATACCCATAAGCGTTTTGTTCAAGAAATTGAACATAAGAAGGAAGAAAAGCTAAGTCGTACTCAAGAGCTTAATACAGCTAAAGTTCAAGCTTTAAAAGAGCTTGGTTATACTAATATTACTGAAGATAACGCTAAGGATGTTTTAGATAAAATAGCAGAAATACAATCTAGAAAAGTATAAAAAGTAGAGATTAATCCCCTACTTTTTTTTATTAAATAAATAGAGTAGGGATACCCCTACTTTTAATAGACTATCTAAATTATATATTTTAAAAACACTACTATTAATTAGCTGGATAAAGAATTAAGTAATAAGTAAATAAACTTAAATTATTATATTATTACTTAACTAATATTTATTTAACTTTTTCATATACTTTAGTATTAAGATTGGTATTATCCTAGATAATAGAAGAATAGTGCTTATATATATTATATAATAGAAATAAGCAAATCACTTTAACTGAATAACTATGCAGCTTTCTTGGGTTAATATGCTATTTCGTATAATATATATTATGTTAACTTCTTATTTAAATCATATTAATGTGAACTTCTATTACTTATCTATTATTTAGTAATAAAAGTTATATTATTGCTAACTACACCTGAATAAAAGTTAATGTTGTAATCATCATTTAATGGTGCATCATATACAACTTTATACATTAAGGATTCTTTAGCTGCTAGTTTACTAATATTTTTATTATTTAAATCTAAATACTTATCATTAGCAATATCTAAGATAAAACTATTATTATCTATAGTTTGTTCTTCATTACTTATATTTTCAATTTTAAATTCTAAAACTAGATAAATACCTTTACTAGGTTTATGAGAATTAAACTCTTTCTTTTCTAAAATATCATTTAAGGTTATTTTAAAATGATCTATCTTAGCTTCCTCATTTAAATAAAATACTGTTTTATTGTTAATAGGGGGCTTAAGCTGATTACAACCTGTTATAAATACTAATAAGCTTAAACATAAAATTAAATTATTGGCTAACTTTTTCATAATACTCACCTACTCTATTATCATTATACTTATATTTCTTTATTTGTACAACTAAATTGTATATAACCTTTAAATTTAACCATAATAATACCAGGTGATGAAATGAAAGATAAAAAGGAACCAGTTAACAAAGACTACCCTGCTGATAGTTTGGCTAAAAGACATAATCAACAAATAATTTGTGATAAGGATACTTGTACTTATAATAACTGTGAAGATAATAGTTGTACCCTACCCTGTATTAAAATAAGTAATCCTAAAGACATAAATGATGAAATAGTAGAAATAGAACAACCTATTTGTGATAATTTCCATTGCTGTTCTTGTAATGAAAACGAAGAAGATGAATAATTATCTTCTTTTCTTTTAACTAAAAAAAAGGACAGTTATGCCCTACTTTAATAATTCTAAAAAGCTATCTCCAATTTCCGGTTTTTCTATTTCAAAGTTATCAGCAATAGTTGCTCCTATATCTGCTAAACTATTAAGTATATCTAAACGCTTTGGTTCTTTAAAATCTCTACCAAAAATGATAACTGGGACATTTTCTCTAGTATGATTATTTCCTTTAAAACTAGGATCATTTCCATGATCTGCTGTAATAATCAATAAGTCATCATTATTAAGCTTATTTAATATCATAGGTATTTCTACATCTAACTCTTCTATAGTAGTGCCATAGCTTATTAAATCTCTATTATGACCATGGGTATCAAAGTCTGATAAGTTGGCAAAACATAAACCTGTAAAGTTCTTTTCCATAATATCAGTTAGTTTATTAATGCCTTCAATATTAGAAATGGCTTTAATATTCTTTGTAATACCATCTCCTCCAAATATTTCATTTATTTTACCAATAGAAATAACACTATAGTTATGCTCACTCATATTGCTTAAAATAGTCTGTTTAGGAGGCTTTAAAGCATAATCCTTACGCTCGTTGGTAAATCTAAACTTTCCTTTTTTTCCAGTAAAAGGTCGAGCCATTACTCTTCCTATACACCATTCTTCTTTCGTAGTTATTTTTCTTATTTTTTCACAGTACTGATATAGTTTTTGTAATGGTATAACATCTTCATGAGCTGCTATTTGTAAATTTGAATCAGCTCCAGTAAAGAGAATTAATGATCCATAATCTAATTGTCTTTCCCCTAATTCATTAATCATATCGTTGCCATTTGCACATTTATTACCTATTACTCTTCTTCCTGTTATATCTTCAATTGCATCAATTAACTCTCTTGGAAATCCTTTTTCCGAGAAGTTTTTAAAGGCAATAGTATTTCTTATTCCAACTAATTCATAATGGGCAGATAAGCTATCTTTTCCATTATTAGTAGGACGTGCAATTGTATAATAAGCATCTACTTCCTTATTTTCATCCATGTTAATAGTATTTAAAAATCCTAGTTTTTGCAAATTAGGTATAAATAAATCATAATTATCTTTTATATGCCCTAAGGTATTACATCCTTCATCATTATAGTTATTAGCGTCTACGGCTTCCCCTACTCCAAGCGAATCAAGAACAACTAAAAAAATTCTTTTAAATTTCATATTTTCTCCTTATTTATTATTTCTTGGGTGATAATTTTTATAATCTTCCATAACTTTTTGATTAGATATATGAGTATATATTCTAGTAGTAGCAATATCAGCATGTCCTAACAGTTCTTGAATAGCTCTTAAATCAGCGCCACCTTCTAGCATATGTGTTGCAAAACTATGCCTTAAAGTATGAGGAGTTATATTGCTATTTAAGTTCTTTTCCTTTAATATTTTTTCTAATATTTTAAATAAACCTTGTCTAGTGATTCCCTTACCATGATTATTTAAAAATAAATACTCGACTTTAGTTTTCTTCACTAAATTAAAACGTACATCTAAATACATTTTTAAATAGCTACTAGCATATTCCCCTAATGGAATAATTCTTTCTTTTTTCCCTTTACCTAAACATCTTATCACACTGTTTTCAAAATCAACATCTTGGAACGTTAAAGAAATAATCTCAGAAATTCTCATTCCAGTTCCATAGAGCAATTCTAACATAGCTTTGTTGCGGTAGTCAAACACTGTTTTTAAATCAATATCCAGTAAATTATTCACATCACTTATAGACATAGTTATTGGGAGGCTTCTTTTTAACTTAGGTCTATCAATAAGTAAACTGACATCAGTTTTTATTTTTCCTGTTTTTAAGAAGAATTTATGCAGGTTTTTAATAGAAGTTAGTTTATGAGCAATAGAAGTTATAGCATAAGACTCCTTAGATAATTTAGCTAGATAATTACTTATATCTTTAGATTCAACATTTTTAATACTAGTAATATTCTTACCAATTAAATAGTCTTTATATAAGTTCAAATCATTTTTATAGGATTTAGCTGTATTAATACTAAGTTGTTGTTCAAATGCTACAGCTTCTAAATACTCATTTATTTCTTTATCTATAATTAAAGAATTATCTAATAAAGTCATAATAATCACCTGTATTCCTTTTATTAAGCTAATATAATTATATCATATTTCTAGGCAAAGCTCTTAAAATTTAGTACAATATAAGTAGGAAGTGATGATCATGATTAAACCTTTAGCTTTAAAACTTGCTCCTACTACTCTTAGTGAAGTTATTGGACAAAAACATTTATTAGGAGATAATAAAATACTAAGTAATCTTGTTAAAAATAAAAAAATATTTTCCATGATACTATATGGTAAACCAGGTATTGGTAAAACTTCTATTGCTAATGCTATAGTTAAAGATTTAGGTGTTCATGCTAGAATGCTTAATGCTACTAGTAATAATAAACATGATTTTGATATTGTCGTAGAGGAAGCCAAGATGTATGAGGATGGGCTTATTCTTATTATGGATGAAATACATCGACTTAATAAAGATAAGCAAGATTTATTATTACCTAATTTAGAAAGTGGTTTAATTACTTTAATAGGAATGACTACATCTAATCCTTATCATTCTATTAACCCGGCTATTAGAAGTAGATGTCAATTGTTTGAATTAGTGGAACTAACTCAGGATGATATTCTTATTGGGCTTAAAAGGGCTATTAAACACCCTGATTTAGAAGGAATAGTTATAGATGAAGATAGTTTATCCTATATTGCTAATTTAGCTTCTAGTGACTTAAGATATGCTTATAATTTATTAGAAATAGCTTATTATTCTTCTGATACTAAAAAGATCACCATAGAACATTTAAAAAGTATTAATAATAAGCCTGCATTCTTTCACGATAAGAATGCTGATGGCTACTATGATGTCTTAAGTGCTTTTCAAAAATCTATTAGAGGTAGTGATGTAGATGCATCCCTACACTATTTAGCTAGATTAATAGTAGCAGGAGACTTAGATAGTATTTATAGAAGAATGAGTGTTATTGCCTATGAAGATATAGGCTTAGCCAATCCTACTATTGGTCCTAAAGTAATGGCCGCTATTAGTGCCTCTGAATTAGTAGGTTTACCAGAAGCTAGAATTCCTTTAGCTGAAGTAATTATAGAAATGGCTTTATCTCCTAAATCTAATACTGCAGAAAAGGCAATTGATTTAGCATTAGAAGATGTAGAAACAGGAAGAAGTGGTCCAATACCCGACTATTTAAGAGGTGGAGGGACACCTGCTTATAAATACCCTCATGATTATAAAGGTAGTTTTGTTCCTCAACAGTATCTACCAGATAATTTAAAGAAAAAGAAATATTATAAGGGTAAAAACGAATCAAAATATGAATTAGGTCTATATAATATTGATAAAAAAATAGAAACAATAAAAAAAGAAAACCACATTAATTAGGTTTTCTTTTTTTAATTAATTCTTATCTACAAACTTATTAAATTTACTTATACTAGCTGTTTCTATATCTGTTTTATTTAATTCTTCTACTAAGTGTTTTTGAATTTTATTTAACTTACTAGGAACTTCAACTTTTAAAACAGTATACATATCTCCTTTATGATGAGATGATTCATTATCTATACCTTTACCTCTTAATCTTTGTTTATCTCCAGTCATACTTCCGGCAGGAATAACTAATTTAACATTTCCAGAGATAGTAGGAATTTCTTTTTTAGTACCTAATAAAGCTTCTGTTATAGTAATAGGTACTTCTAAATAAATATCATCACCTTCTCGCTCATAAAAATCATGTTCTGATACAGTAAACTCTATATATAAATCCCCATTTGGTCCTCCGTTTTTACCGGCATTACCTTTACCAGGAAGCCTTAATCTATTACCGGAGTCAACTCCACTAGGTATTTTAATAGTTAAAGTTTTATTACTTTTAACTGTTCCTTTACCATGACAAGAAGAACAAACTGTTTCATAAGTTTTACCTTTACCTTGACAGGAAGGGCAAGTAGTTTTAGTTAGAAACGATCCTAGTATTGTTCTTTGTTCACTAGTAACAGTTCCACTACCATGACATTCACTACAAGTATGTTCAGAAAATCCTCCAGCACCATCACAGTCTTTACAAGTATCAGTTATAGAAATAGTAATATCTTTACTAGAACCATAAATAGCTTCCTCAAAAGATAGTTTCATTCTAATAATAGAATCCTCACCTCTTACTCGGCTATTAGTATTTTTACTACCACTGCTACCAAAACCAAAAGATGAACCAAACATATTACCAAATATATCCCCTAAATCAACATCATCAAAGCCACCTTGAAATCCTTGGAAACCACCAAATCCTCCACCAGATGAACCATTTGCAAAAGCTGCTGAACCAAATTGATCATATTGTCGTCTTTTATTTTCATCAGAAAGAATAGCGTATGCTTCTTGAACTTCTTTAAATTTTTCTTCAGCATTATCTTCTTTTGAAATATCCGGATGATACTTTTTTGCTAATTTACGGTAGGCACTTTTTATATCATCTGCTGATGCTTGTTTATCTACCCCTAATGTTTCATAATAATCTTGATTATTCATATTTCACCTACTGTTTCTTTAGAATGATAAGGTTCTAGAAATCCTAGAACCTATATTCACTCTAATTTTATTTTTCTTCAAATTCAGCATCCTGAACAGTATCATCTGTCTTACTTTGGTCTTTAGCTGTTTCTTTAGTTTCTTCCTGTTCTTTTGCCTGTTGCTCTTTTTGAATATTTTCATAAACCTTTGTTGCTAAAGCCATAGCTGTTTCTTGTAAAGCATCTTTAGCTTTTTTAATAGCCTCAAGATCATCTTTTTCTAAAGCTTCTTTAACTTCTTTCATTTCTTTTTCAGCTTTTTCTTTTTCTTTATTATCAACTTTGTCTCCAAGATCTTTAATAGCTTTTTCAGTTTGGAACACTAGTTGTTCAGCCTCATTTTTAACTTCAACAGCTTCTTTACGTTTCTTATCTTCTTCTTTATTAGCTTCTGCTTCTTTCATCATTTTTTCTACTTCTTCATCAGATAATGATGTATTAGAAGTAATAGTAATAGATTGCTCTTTATTAGTACCTAAATCTTTAGCTTTAACATTAACAATACCATTGGCATCAATATCAAATTTAACCTCTATTTGAGGTACACCACGAGGTGCTGCAGGGATACCTACTAATTGGAAATTACCAAGAGTTTTATTATCATTAGCCATTGGACGTTCTCCCTGAAGAACATGTATATCAACAGCAGGTTGACTATCTGCAGCCGTTGAGAAAACTTGACTCTTAGAAGTTGGAATAGTTGTATTCCTTTCAATTAAAACAGTCATAACTCCACCCATTGTCTCAATTCCTAAAGAAAGTGGTGTAACATCAAGTAAAACAATATCATTAACTTCTCCAGTTAATACTCCACCTTGAATAGCAGCTCCCATAGCCACTACTTCATCTGGGTTAACTTCACGAGAAGGTTCTTTACCTAATTCTTTCTTAACTAAATCATAAACCATTGGTATACGAGTTGAACCTCCAACTAAAATTACTTTATCTAAGTCACTAGCTTTAATACCAGCATCTTTTAAAGACTTTCTAACAGGTGTTGTTGTTGACTCTACTAAATCTCTAACTAAATCCTCAAATTTAGCTCTAGTTAAAGTTACATCTAGATGAAGTGGTCCATCAGCACCTTGTGATATAAATGGTGCAGATACTTGAGTAGATGCCATACCAGATAAATCTTTCTTAGCTTTTTCAGCAATTTCTTTTAATCTTTGCATTGCTAATTTATCTTTAGTAAGATCAACTCCCGTATCCTTTTTAAAAGTTTCTACTAAATAATCCATAATTCTGTGGTCAAAATCATCTCCACCTAATTTATTATTACCAGAAGTTGCTTTAACTTCAAATACTCCATCTCCTAACTCTAGAACAGAGACATCAAATGTTCCTCCTCCTAAGTCATAAACTAAAACTGTTTGATTTTTATCTTGCTTATCTAAACCATAAGCAAGAGCAGCTGCAGTTGGTTCATTAATAATACGCTCAACTTCTAAGCCAGCAATTTTACCAGCATTTTTAGTAGCTTGACGCTCTGAATCATTAAAGTAAGCCGGTACAGTAATAACAGCCTTCTCTACTTTTTCTCCTAAATAACTTTCTGCATAATCTTTCATATATCCTAATATCATTGCTGATATTTCTTCTGGAGTATAGTCTTTTCCTTCAACTTCAACTTTAAAATCTGTTCCCATATGTCTCTTAATAGATGAAACAGTATTTTTATTAGTTAAAGCTTGACGCTTAGCAGCATCCCCTACTATTCTCTCTCCGTTTTTAAAAGCTACTACAGATGGAGTAGTTCTTCCTCCTTCTGGATTTGGAATAACCTTAGCTTCTCCACCTTCTAATACTGATACACAACTATTTGTTGTACCTAAATCTATACCTATAATTTTACTCATAATTTATCTCTCCTTCTTTTATTTACTTTCTTCTATTTTATTTACTTTTACAGTAGCAGGTCTTATTACTCTACCTTTTAATAGGTAACCTTTCATAAGAACCTCTACAACTAAATTATCAGCTTTAGTATTATCGTTTTCTGTAACAATTGCATCCATTGTATTAGGATTAAATTCTATTCCTAAAGCCGGTATTTCTTCTAAACCATAATTCTTAAATGTCTCTACAAAATGATTATACATCATTTTAAATCCTGTTAAGAATTTAGATAATTCATCATTTAGATTATCATCATCTAAATTAATAGCTCTTTCAAAATTATCTAAGATAGGAAGCAGTTCTAATATTAAATCTTGATTAGCATATTTTAATAAACTAGTTACTTCTTCATCTTTTCTTTTTCTGTAATTTACTAAATCTGCTTGACTTAATAAAAACTTATTTTTAAGTTCCGTTATTTCCTTCATTAAATCATCTTCATGATTAGTATTATCACAGTGACAATCATCATGATCACATTCACATTTTGAGTCACAATGGTCTTCGTCTTGATGGCAGTGACATTCTTTATCATTTAAATGTTCTGAATCCTCTTTATGACACTTTTTCTTTTTTTCTTCTTCTTTATCGCTCATGTTATTCTCCTTCTTTTATTTCTTCTATATTATCTTTGATATATTCTAACAAAGTAACAACTCGGCTATAATCCATTCTTTTTGGACCTAAGACCGCTATGGTACCTTCGTCTGTTGCTGTTTTATAAGTAGTTTGAATAACTGTCACATCATCATCAAGTTTATTTTCTTTACCTATATAAATACTAATATCATGATTGTCTGTTTCAATTTTATTAACTATATCCTTATCTTCCATTTTAGCAAACAGTTCTTTTATCTTTTTAATGCTATTAAACTCTGGTTGTTCAAGCATTCGGTCCTTTCCAACAATACTGACATTTTTATTGGTAAACTCATTAAACACTTGATAAAAAGCATTATATAAAGCCTCATGTTCTTTAACATATCTAGAAATTATTGGTTTAATTTCAAACTCTAATTTACTACTAATTTCATCTATTGGGGTTCCTGCTATTAAAGTATTAATTAACTCAACAGTTTTCTTAACTTCTGCTAAGGAAACATTAGAAAGCTCAATATTTCGGTGTTCTACATGTCCTTGATCAGTTATAACTATAATAATCATACTAGTATCTGTTAAAGGAACTACACTTATCTCCTTTAATTTATTAGTATGAGATGTAGTACCAAGTACAATAGAAGTATAATTAGTCATATCAGAAATAACCTCTAAACTTTTTGTAAGACAATCAGATAATTGAAGGGATTGATTATGGAAAATGATCTGCAATCTTAGCATATCTTCTCCATTCATTTCCTTAGCTTCCATTAAATTATCAACATAATATCTATACCCCGCTTCACTAGGAATTCTTCCTGATGAGGTATGAGTTTTTTCTAATAAACCAAATTCCTCTAAAGCTGCCATCTCACTTCTGATTGTTGCACTAGAACAGTCGAGGGTATCACAAATTAGATTTGAACTAACTGGATGCGCTAGCTTAATATATTCTAAAATAATTAATTTTAAAATTTTATTTTGGCGATCCGTTAACACTATTTATACACCTCCTGGCACTTGATATTTATCAGTGCTAATTACCATTATAATAGTATGCCTAGCACTTGTCAATATATGAGTGCTAATTTATTAAAATAATTTCAAACAAAAAAATATGCTGCAGATAACAGCATATTATAATAAGTTAAATAACTAAATTAAGGGACTAATACAAGACGAAATGCTCCAGATAAATCCATAGTACAATCATTATCATAAGCAAATATACCAGGCTTGTAGCTATTATAAGAGCCGCCCCTGATAAACCAGTTACAATCCCAACCTACAAAATAGGTTGTTGAATCGTACCAACCACTTGTGCCGTCAGCATTAGTGGCATCACCTTTAAACCCGTGTTCATCTGTATAATAATCATAATAAAAATAATCTATATTATCTGTAAATTCAGTATCCACAGGTCCTCCACTATCATAAAAAAAGCCCATAACATATTCATATGCCCCACCTGACATATCATAAGCTCCATAAATTGTCCCTGTAGTTGAAGCACCTGTGCCTTTTTCTTCCACATTATAAGCTACTTGAGTATTAGTAATATATTTATTTGCTGTACCATTACTACTTCCTGTTATATAATTATTTGATTTATTTTGATATATTTCTTTATTAGCACCGGAATAGTTGGGGTTACCATATTTACCATATTTACTTTGTGATAAATAAGCAACAGCGCCCCACTCAGTATTTTTCATCATATGCATATCACCTACGGTACTATCAAATCCATAATAGTCACTATAATTATATAAATCAGAAGCAGCTTGCCAGAAAACTGAAACCATTTCATCTCTTAATGATGTTACATTTGGTTTTATTTCCATATAATTCACAGTTCCACTAGTTTCAAACTTTCCTACCCAAATACCTGCTAACTCTTCCTGATAATAAAAGTCAAATGCAGAATGTATCATATATCCAGGAGTTGGCTTAGTGTCAGCCTTTTCTTTAAAATTAACTTCTATCTCCCCTGGTAAAGCTGCACTTGTTCCTCCTTTACCAAAAGGGTCTTCTACTTTATATTCATATTTTGGTATCCATACCCACATCGTATTTACAAAATTAAGAGGTAAAACAGTATTAACAGCAATTTGATCATTATTTTTTAGTTTATAATTAAATAGCTGATTAGTAGGATAATTATTAAATAATAAGTCCAAATTATTATTACAATTAATAATATTTTCTTCACTTAATGCAATATTATAAACAGCAGCATTTGTCATATTCCCACTAAATGAATCGGCACTACTATTACCTAAACTATCTGGATTAGATCCAACTATAATACTTGTTGGAGATACTTTAATATTACCACTAATAGATGTTGCTCCAACTTTTTGACCATCTATAAATAGTTTCATAGTAGCGCCATCATAGGTTGCAACTATAGTATAATATTTATCAACTACTACTGGAGTTTCATAAGTAACAAAATAGTAACGATCATTTATATAAATAGCATAATCTAGTTTACCATTAACAAACTCTATACCACTTCCACTAGCTTCCCAGTCTCCAACAATACCTTGCTTCTGATTTAACTTATTTAGTTTAACCCTGGCAATATATGTTTGTTTATTATTAAAATTATACCCTTTATATCCAGTGCTAATAAAACTATTAATACCATTAAAAGAGGCTTCATTAATACTTTGTGTGACATTGTTAAAGGCTCCTATCCTACTATTCCCAGAATAATCTAAAGCTTTATCTTGTTCGACAGTTACAGCATTAGCCCACATCTGTGTTTCATAATCATACCATTTTTTAGCTGTATCAGCTTTTACCCAATCAGTTCCATTGTAGGTAACTGGTATCATTCCTTCTAACATCTCTGGAGTATTAGCTTTTGTTTTTTCAGGGACAACAGGTTTAAAAGTAGTATTTAATCCTTCCTTAATATGATTAATTAAAGAAGTATTATTCTTTCTCATCCCAGACATAGTAGTTAGTATCAACATTAAAGTCATAACTATTATTCCTAAAACAGAATATAACATTACTGTAATAGCAAAGCCCTTATTATTTAATTTCTTCACACTATCACCCTATTATCAGTATAGAGTATTCAATCTAAAAAATCAAAGTAATTATTTTGTATATTTATAGACATTGACATACTTAGAACCATACTTTCTACTTTTAAGAAGAATAAGACCTGAAGGATTTATATCCCCAATATAATTATCTTCCATTTCGGCAACAACAACAGAGTCATTAGCTAGTAGGTCTAAAGCTATTAACTTTGCACAAACATCTAGAATAATTAACTCTTTATATGGAGGATCTAAAAATACTATATTAAATTTAATTTTACTAGTAGCAAGTTTTTTTAAAGCTAAATTATAATCACTATTAAATAACTCTACTTCTTTAGTTAAATTAAAATTATTAGCATTTTCTTTAATTTTCTTAAGACAATTTTTATTATTATCAATAAAATAGCAAGTAGTAGCCCCATTACTAATAGCTTCAAATCCTAGGTTACCACTGCCTGCAAACAAATCTAAACATATAGCATCTTTTAAATAACCTTGTATCATACCAAAAACAGATTCTTTAACCCTATCCATAGTTGGCCTAGTTCCTACTAAATCATAGCCTAAAACTTCTCTTCCCTTTAAAAAACCACTGATAATTCTCATAAACAACCCTTCTTTTCTTTTAATAAACTATTTAACTTTATATTAATAGAAAGCGTTAAATAGTAAAGCTCTGTTTCTGCTTCTTTATATTCTTTAATAAGGGGATTAGAAAACAGTTCTTTTCGGAGACTAATATATTCATTAGAATAAGGATTAGCAGCCAATTTTTCTAAGAGTACTAAAGATTTTTTAATACTCTCATCTGCTTTTATCTTATTTTTTAATTCAAGCATAGTCTTTAACTCAGTACTACTATCTAATAATGAATATATATCATCTAACTGATCTAAAACTAATTCATTTAATATTTTCATAATTATCCCTCTTTATTAATTATATCATAAGAAAAATAGATAAGAAATATTATCTATTTAACTATATCCATAAATGATTTTATTAATTTAATTTGACTAGCTACTTTACTAATTTTATCTGAAGTACTAAGCTGATACTTCTTTTTCATTTCAGTATCAAGCAAAGTTATATTAAAGGGATCTCTATTTAAAGCTTTATACCAGTGTGAGTTTTCTCTTAAGTACTTATATAAATTAGGATTATTCTTTATTTTATATTGAACAGCTAAATTCATTAATCCTCAAAATATTTATACATAGGTCTAGCCGAATAAGTACTTGGAGTTTCTACTTTAGGTGATGTAAAGCCTTGCACTAATCCAATAGCTTTTTGTACACCATCTATTCCTTTACGAACTGTTTCTAAATCTATACCTTTAACCATTTGAACAATATCAGTTAAAGATGTATTCTTAGTGTTAATATTTGAAACAGGTTTTAATAAATAGTTATCCCAAACAGGACTATTTTCACCATACATATCAAACATTTCATAAAACTTTTGCCAAGTCATAGACCCTTTATTAACAGCATTAGCTAAGTCTAAATTAGTTCTTCTATGAACAAACTCTTTAAATAACTCCTTTGTCATCTTATCACCTATAATACTTTATGCCATACTAGGCGAATTGTTTACTTTTTTTAAATTATAGATCTAAGAAATCATCAATAGTCATTAGTCTTTCATCTATTTCTTTTAATGAGATAGTTTTTTTTAAAGGAATTGGTTCTTCTTTAATAGTAGGAATAATAGATTCCTTTACTTTTTCTTGTTCTTGTTCTCTTTCTTTTAATTCTACTACAGGAAAAGCACTAGTGATTAAACCTTTGTAAACAGTATTACCAGTTCCATACCGGTCTACAATAGATAATTCTGTTAATTTAATAGTGTTTATTTCTTCTCCTTTTAAGCCGATATAATTTTTAGAATCTAAAAGAAAAGCATTAATTATTAAATAAGGGTTAGTCTTTACTTCTCTTAAAAGTAATAAACCTCTTCTTTTCCTAGATGATTTTTCAAACTCAGTTAATTTAACTCTCTTACCAGTACCTTTATCTGTAATAATAGCTACATAATCAGTGTTTAAAGCATCAAAATTAGAGACTGCTACTACTTCATCATTTTTTAAATTAATCGCAGCTACACCACTGGTTTTAAGTCCCACGATAGGAACATCAGCAATATCAAACCATAATCCATAACAATGCTTAGTAGCAATGAAAATATCATTATACTCAGTAATTACAGCATTAACCACCTCATCATGATCTTTTAGTTTCATACAAGTAATAGGCTTAGAATATCTAGTTAACTTAAAATCACTTAACAAAGTTCTTTTAATCATTCCTGATGTAGTAGAAATTATAATATCTTGATTAGTCTCAAAAGAACTAACAGCAATAGCACTAATTAATACTTCCTCAGAATCAAGTTTAATTATATTACTAATATGTTTACCTAAATCTTTCCATTTTAAATCAGGTAATTCATAAACAGGAACATATAGATAATTACCCATATTAGTAAATAGAAGCAAAGTATCTTGAGTATTTAACTCATATAGTCCTAGGATATAATCCGTTTCTTTTAATGTAGAAGGTTCATTTGAAGAAGTATAACTTCTCATACTAGTTCTTTTTACATAACCATCTTTTGTTACTAAGACAATACAATCTTCTTTAGGAATCATTACTGAGGTATCTATTTTTAACTCAGTTATTTCATCTTTAATATCCGTTATTCTAGGTACTCCATATTCAGACCTGATTTTACGAAGTTCTTCTTTCATTACATTTCGTAGTTCTGTCTCACTATTTAGTATAGCTTCTAATTTTTCCACAATTAACTTTAAATTACGAAGTTCTTCTTCTAATAGAGTAACATCCGTATTAGTTAATTTATAAAGCTGTAATATGACAATAGCTTCTGCTTGTTCTAAAGTAAAACCATATTCCTTAGCAATATTTTCTTTAGCATCTACTTTGTTTTTACTAGCTCTAATAGTAGCTATAACTTGGTCTAAGATAGATAAGCATTTAATTAATCCTTCTACAATATGAAGTCTAGTTTTAGCATGAGCTAAATCAAACTGAGTTCTTTTTAAAACAACTTCTTTTTGATGTTGTACATAGGCTTCTAGCATTTGAATTAAACCAACTTGTCTAGGCCTTCTTTTATCAATAGCTATCATATTAAAATTATATGAAACTTGTAAGTCTGTATTTTTAAGGAGGTAGTGTAAGATTAATTCTCTATTGCAATCTTTTTTCAAGTCAATAGAAACTCTTAATCCATCACGATCAGACTCATCTCTTACTTCTAAAATACCATCTATTTTTTTATCCATTCTAATTTCATCTATTTTTCTTACTAAAACAGCTTTATTAACTTCAAAAGGAATCTCTGTAATAATTAAAGCTAATTTACTTTTATCTTCTTCAAAAACAGTTCTAGATTTTACCATTATTTTCCCACGACCAGTTTCGTAGGCTGTTTTAATACCTTCTATTCCTTCAATAATACCACCAGTTGGGAAGTCAGGACCTTTAATATAACCCATCAAGGTTTCTAGATGACAGCCAGGGTTATCAATTAAATGAATAGTAGCATCAATTACTTCTCCTAAATTATGAGGAGGTATATTAGTAGCATATCCAGCTGATATACCAGTTGACCCATTTACTAAAAGGTTGGGGAATTTTGCTGGTAAAACAGTAGGTTCTAGTAAAGTATCATCAAAGTTAGGAGCAAAAACAACAGTGTCTTTTTCTATATCTTTTAATAATTCATTACTAATTTTAGAAAGTCTAGCTTCTGTATAACGATAAGCAGCTGGTGTATCACCATCAATACTACCATTATTACCATGCATATCAATATAAGCATATCTAGATTTCCAACTTTGACTCATTCTTACCATAGCTTCATATATAGAACTATCTCCATGAGGATGATAATTACCTATAACATCTCCTACAGCCTTAGCACTCTTTCTATAACCCTTATCATAAGTGTTTTTAGATGAATACATAGAATAAAGTATTCTTCTTTGTACGGGTTTTAATCCATCTCTAATATCTGGAATAGCCCGATCTTGAATAATATATTTTGAATAACTGCCAAATCTTTCACCCATTATCTCTTCTAATGAATAATGATAAATTTTCTCAATCACTTCAGCTGTTACTGATTTTTTCATGGCTACCCCCTACTAGTAATAGTGCTAATATAGTAATTATTAATATTACTGTTTAATTTTTTATAATTCTCTGTTTCTAATTTTTTTATAGCTTGATCATATTTATTAAAAGTTTCCTTTGTCGATAAGAACTCATCTTTAGGATTATCCTTTAAAGTATTAAGCATCAGCTTAGTATATTTTAGATTTAAAGCCTCTTTATATACCGAATCATCTATTAACTGATTTGCTAACTCATCAGTTAGAGCAATGTCCTTTATTTCTCTTAGATGTTGATGAGTATCTTTAGTTTTTGCTAAGACTAAAGCAATACAGTCTTGCTTAGTAAAGGTTTTAGCATATAAACTAAAAGCTTCATCCATATCATCTAAACTAATTTTACCAATTAGACGAGGAAAAACAAGTCCTACTTGCTCCATATTTTCTTTATATATTAAAGTTTCTAGTTCTGAAAAAGAAATAGATTTTCTTTTGGTAACACCTAAATTAGCTTTTTCTATTAAATAATATATTTCAATTGCATATTCGTTAATCTCCTTTAAAAGATTATATGTGTCTTCTTGATTTAAGGCCATAACTGCTCCCTCTTTTCTAAATCTTATAATCATCTTCCAAAGAAAATTCTACATTCTCATTAATCCAAGCTTTACGAGGCTCGACTTCATCTCCCATAAGTACACTTACTCGTTTTTCTGCTAATAAAGCATCATTTATATCTACTTGAATTAAAGTTCTAGTAGCAGGATTCATAGTTGTCTCCGCTAACTGATCTGCATTCATTTCTCCAAGTCCTTTATATCTTTGAATATCACATTTTTTATCCCCGACTATTTCTTTCATTTCTTCTACTGTAAAAGCATACTTCTTAGTTTTCCCATCTTTAATTAAAAATAAAGGTGGCATGGCGATAAACAAATGTCCATGTTCAATTAAAGGTCTCATATATCTATAAAAAAATGTTAAAAGTAAGCACTGAATATGTGCTCCATCTACATCGGCATCACTCATTATAATGACTTTTCTATATTCGGCTTCATCTATTTCAAAGTTACTACCTATTCCAGCCCCAATAGTGTAAATCATTGTATTAATTTCTTCGTTTTTTAAAATATCTTCTAACTTAGCTTTCTCGGTATTAATAACTTTACCTCTTAGAGGTAAAATAGCTTGAAACTTTCTATCTCTACCTTGTTTAGCTGAACCACCTGCTGAATCCCCTTCAACTAGAAATAATTCTTTCTTAGTTCGGTCTTTGGATTGAGCAGGAGTTAGTTTACCAGATAAGGCTCTTTCCTTAGGATTCTTACTTTTACCTTTACGGGCTTCTTCACGAGCTTTACGAGCTGCTTCTCTAGCTGTTTTACTCCGTAAAGACTTATCAATAATATCCTCCGCTATTTTCTTATTCTCTTCTAGAAAGAAAGATAGTTTTTCAGAGACTACTGCATCTACTGCATTTCTAGCTTGAGGAGTACCAAGACGTCCCTTAGTTTGTCCCTCAAACTGTAGTAAATTTTCAGGTATTTTTAAACTTATAATAGCTGTTAAACCTTCTCTAACATCACTACCTTCAAAAGCCTTCTCTTTACCCTTTATTACTCCTTTTTCCTTACAATAATCATTAAATACTCTAGTTAAAGCCGTTTTGAAACCAACCTCATGACTACCACCATCAGTTGTTTTAACATTATTAACAAAAGAAATAATATTCTCATTATAAGTATCTGTATACTGCATAGCGACATCTACTTCTATTTTATCTTTAACTCCTGTAAATAGTAATGCTTTATGAAGAGTAGTTTTATCCTCATTTAGATAGTTAACATATGCCTCTAAACCATTCTCATAAAAATAGCTCTCTTTTCTTTCATCTTCTTCATCAATTACTTCAATAGTTAATCCTTTTAAAAGAAAAGCTGACTCTTGCATCCTCTCACAAATAGTAGTAAAAGAAAAATTAATACTAGAGAATATAGTGTCATCTGGTAAAAACCTAACTGTTGTACCAGTTTTATTAGTAGTACCAATTTGTTTTAGTGGAACTTCGGTTTTCCCCCCATTAACAAATTTAATATAATATTCACATTTATCTCTTCTAATAGTAACTTCCATCCATTTACTTAAAGCATTAACAACGCTTCCACCTACTCCGTGTAAGCCCCCTGATACTTTATACCCAGATTCTTCAAACTTACCACCCGCATGTAAAACCGTGTAAATAACTTCGGGGGTACTTTTACCGGATACATGTTTTCCAGCTGGAACTCCCCTACCATGATCTTCTATACTGATACTTTTGTCTTTATGAATAATTATTTTTATATAATCTCCATAACCATTTATTACTTCATCGATAGAATTATCCACAATTTCCCAAACTAAATGATGTAAGCCCTTTTTATCAGTAGACCCAATATACATACCAGGTCTTTTTCTTACAGCTTCTAAGCCCTCTAATATTTTAATAGAACTCTCATCATATTTAACTGCCATACTATCAACTCCTTATTCATTATAACAAATATTCATTTAATTAGGCAGAAATATTACACCTTTTTACATTGAAAATTTTATTAACGAAGACTTTCAATAATATTACTAATAACTTTCATAAAGTTAGTATACAATTCATCTTTAACAGCTAAACTAATTCCTTCAAATCTAGCAGTAATATTAGGCCCTGTATTTGATGCTCTAATTAAAGCCCAACCATTAGAAAACTCTATTTTTACTCCATCTATTTCATTAATAGTATAATGATTAGTTAAAGCATAGTTTTTAACTTCTTCTATTACTTTAAACTTAATACTATCAGGAACCTGTATTTTTATTTCATCAGTAGCATAATACTTATTTATTCCTACTAATAAAGAACTAAGTGACTGATTAGTATTAGATAGTACTTCTAATAATCTTAGTCCTGCATACATTCCAGAATCAAAGCCTAGGAATTTATCTCTAAAATAAATGTGTCCAGATAATTCAGCACCCATTAAACAGTCCCATTCTTTAGTATATCTTTTAGTATAAGAATTACCAGTTCTAGAACATAAAGGAGTCCCTCCTAATTTAATTATTTCATCTGGTAGAGCTTTGGTACATTTAACATCATATAGTACCCTTTTATTAGAACTTTTAGGAAGAAGATATCTAGCTAATATTATCATATATTTATCAGCTGCGATAAAGGATCCAGTCTCATCAATAATACCTAGACGATCGCCATCTCCATCAAAAGATAGACCTATATCAGCATTTATTTCTAAAACTTTAGCTTTTAAGGCTGCTAAATTAGCTTCTACTGAAGGATCGGGATGATGATTAGGAAAATCAGGATTACTGTCTCCAAACAGAACTGTTAAATCTAAATTAAATAAAGAATATAACTCTTTAGCAAATAAAGAGGTAGTACCATTTCCACAATCAATTACTACTTTTAAAGGTCTACTGCCTAAACTAATACTATCTTTTATTAATTTAAAATAGGATTCTTTTATATCAAGCTTAGTTAAAGTACCCTTCCCTTCATGAAATTTTAAAGAACTAGTATAAGTTCTAAACTCTTCAATAATTTCCCCACTAGCATTACCAGTATTATCATAAGCAAACTTAAAACCATTTTCATTTTTTGGATTATGACTAGCAGTAACCATAATTCCACTGCCTATTTTCTCTTTTATAGAAGCATAGTAATAAATAGGGGTAGTAACTACTCCTAGGTCAACAACATTAATGCCACTACTTAGAATACCTGTAATTAAACAAGAAGTAAGAGAAGGAGAAGAATACCTATTATCTTGTCCAACTAAGCATTGACTATGTCCTAAATCTATTAATTTAGAACCAAAACTTTTCCCAATAGTGTAAGCAACATCTTCATCTATTTCTGTTTTATATATACCTCTAATATCATAGCCTCTAAATATATAAGGATTTATATCTTTAACTAATTTCATCATAATCACTCCTAATTATCTTTATTGTAGCACAAAAATACTACAATATAATTAAAAATAACTGGATTATCCAGTTATTGACAAAACTAAACTAGTTATTTAAATACTAGACTCTACTAGAATGCGAATAAAATTCTAATCTTTTTTTAGAGTAAATATTTACCTCTTGACTAAATTTAGTAGGATTATTTAACTCATTCTGTAAATATAGTAAATATCCAACAAATCTTCCCCTAGAAATCCAGTCTACCCCACCTTCATCTAATTTCAGCAAGGCTTCTCTTACCGTTAATAATTCTTCTTCAGTTAAAAAAGGTGCAACATCATTATAAACCTGCCTAGCAAAAGTATGTGTATAAGTCCTACCTTGTCTCCAAAGAAAGCTACCATAGTTAGTAAAGAAAAATAAAGTTTCATTTAAGTTTTGACCTAACTTGAAATTATTAATATCCATAGTTCTTTATCTCCTTATATTTTACTAATAAAAAAGAAAAACATCTTAGTAATAAAATTACTGATATTTTTCCATTGACTTCATCATTTGATTAACCTGTTTTTGAGAAGGTTTTCTACCCATCTGCATCATTAGGGATTTAATCATCTCTTCATTAATAGGTGGATTCTTTTTTAAATATTTCATCATAAAATGTTTAGCTAAGAAAAAACCAATTACTAATCCTGCAATTAATCCCCCTACTAAATATAATATATCAACTAAAAGTTGCATAGTATCATCTCCTTAATCCTATTCTACTATATATTATTAACTACTTGCAAGTATTTTTGCCTGATTAAGAAAGAAATAATCAGAATATTCAAAGTCACAAACAAAGTAATTATGATTATATTCTAGTAAATATTCTAAAAAACTAGAATAATTTTTATTACAAGTTATTAATATATGTCCATTTTTTACAACTAAAGAACTTATTTCATCTTGATATAAATTATTTATAATATGTTGATCACCACTTTTTGAATAGATCATTCTCTTATGAAGTTCAATAAATAATCTCCTGTCTAAAGAACTTTTTGCTATTTTATTAGTCAACTGATTAAACATATCAAAAGCATAATGAATATCACTTTCATGCATAAAATAAATATGTTTTAAAATACTAAACAAAGCATCTGGAGAATCTTTATATAAAGACATAAATTCATCCTTCATAGAAAAAATATAGAATACCCTCATTTTTATCACCACTATTACTATAACAAGTTAATTAGGCGAATTTTGTCAAAAAAAAACTAATCTAATAGTTTTTTAATTTGCTCAATAATAGTATTTTCTGTAAAATTGTATTTTTCCATTAAGTCAGTAGATGGAGCACTACTACCAAAGGTATCTATACAAAATAAATGTTCTTTACTAGATACAAATTGATACCAACTATAAGAAGAAGCAGCTTCTATTACAAAAGTCTTAATACCTTTAGGTAGAATTTTTTCTTGATAAGTTTTATCAGTACTAGTAAAACGAGATATAGAAGGCATACTTACAACACGAATATTATAACCCTGTTCAGTTAAAGAAGTAGCTACTTTTAAAGCTAAAGTTAACTCTTCCCCTGTTGCTATAATTATAGCTTGAAGATTATTGTTAGCTTCTTTGACAATATATGCTCCAGATGCTACATCATTAATACTGGTTGTATCATGAATAGGAACCTCATTTCTACCTAAAATAATAGCGCTAGGACCCGTTTTTTTAGTCAGTACTGTTTTATATGTACCTAAAACTTCATTGGCATCAGCCGGTCTAAACACTTCTAAATTAGGAATAGATCTTAAACTTATTAGTTGCTCAATAGGTTGATGCGTAGGGCCATCGGCTCCTACTGTAATTGAATCATGAGTAAAGATATAAATAACTGGGAGGTTCATTAAAGCACTCATTCTAATTGCTGGTTTTAAGTAATCAGAAAAAACTAAAAATGTAGCAGCAAAAGCTCTGATACCAGATAAAGATAAGCCATTAGTAATTGCTCCCATAGCGTGTTCTCTTACTCCATACCAGATATTTTTACCAGTCTTATCACTGCTAGAAAAATCTCCTAAATTATCTAGATAAGTTTTATTACTACTAGAAAGATCAGCACTTCCTCCTAAGAAAAAGGTATTAGTAGCGGCAACTGAATTTAATATCTTCCCTGATGTGACTCTAGTAGACTCTAACTTAGTTTTTTCAAAATCATAAGTTAAATCTTTAATAGAAACTACTAAATCATTATGTGCTAATTTTGAGATTGTTTCTTTAATAGAATCAGGTTGAGCGGCTACTGTTTTAGAAAAGTTATCATAATCATTTTGATTACGGTCATTAATAGCTGCTTGAAACTCTGTAATAACTTCATTAGAAACACTAAAAGCTATATCTCTAACCTCTAATTTTTCTTTAACCTCTTTTAAATCATCAGCATCAAGTATTTTACCATGAATAGTAGAGGTACCTTGATATTTAGAATATTTACCAATAACTGTATTTATTTCAATGATAGTGGGTTTAGTAGTCTCTGATTTAGCCTTCACTAAAGCTTTATCTATGGCATTAATATCTTCTCCATCGGTAACATTAATGACATTCCAGCCTAATGCTTCAAAGCGATCAGGAATATTATCTGTAAAAGTTTTACTAGTTTTACCATCTAAAGAAGTATGATTAGAGTCATATAATACTATTAATTTGTTTAATTGTAGATTACCCGCTATAGAGGCCGCTTCATAAGAGATACCTTCCATTAAATCACCATCACCACATAAAACATAAGTATAATGATTGATTAATTCAGCAGGTAAAGTGTTTTTTAAATATACCTCTGCCATAGCCATTCCTACAGCACTAGCTAATCCTTGTCCAAGCGGTCCAGTTGACATATCAACTCCAGGAGTAACCCCATATTCAGGATGCCCTGGGGTTTTAGAATCAAGTTTTCTAAATAACTTTAAATCATCTAAAGTTAAATCATATCCTGCTAAAAACAAAGTAGCATATAATAAAGCTGACCCATGTCCAGCAGACATAACAAAACGGTCTCTATTAATCCAATTTGGGTCATTAGGATTGATTCTAATATGTTTAGCATACAAAGTATATATAATTGGAGCAGCGCCTAAAACAATCCCTGGATGTCCACTTCCAGCATTTTGAATCATATCAATTCCTAGAGACCTAATTTGATCAACTGCTTTTTTATCATTATTAGAGTCTACCTTATTTAAAATCTGAAACATAATATCACTCCTATTTCTTTATTAATTATACCATGAAAATACTAGAAATAAAAAGACGTTTCCGTCTATTTATTATCTTCCTCAAATAAATCTTCAATTCCATCTAGAATATCACTTCTACTAATCTTTGGTGCTTCTTTAGTTGCATCTAATAAATCTTCTTCATCTTCATCTACTAATGATATTTCATCAGGAATTTCAATATCCTCATCTAGAAGAGGATCTTCTGTTTGATTAACTTTATTATCTTCCTTAGTTTGATTCAATGCTCTTCTTTTTGCTTTAGAAGAAGATCCAGATTTTAAATAAAAATAAATTCCTAGTCCTGCTACTGCAAGGAGTAAAAAGCAACCTACGGAAATTAAAATATATTTAAAAGTACTACTCTCCTCTTTATTATCTTTTGGAGGAGTTATAACAGGTTCATTTTTATTATCACTAGTTTTATTATCACTAGTAATAGGTATAACATTTTCTTTATCTTTTAAAGCTCTAGTAACAAGAATTTTATAAACTTGTTTTGTCCCAGTACTATATGTAACAGTTACTAAAACTTTATTCTCGCCTTCTTCTAAATTATTAGCATTAGTAGTAGATACAGATGCATTTGAATTACTAGCTTTTGCTATGACATTAATTGAAGTTATTTCATTTGGAACTTCTAATGTATATTCGTAAATATTACTTTTAAAAGCTTCTTTTAAAGCATAACCTGTTACTTTTAATGAACTTAAAGTAACATCTGGTACTTCTCTAGTAATAACTATAGTATATATAGTTTCTTTATCATTTGTATCTTTTAATTTAGTAATAACGCTAAATTCATTTTTTCCGTCTTTTAGAGTTTGTTTACCTGTCCCCTTCAAGATAACAGAATTATTATCTGGAGTAGCAACTATATTAACAATTTTAGTATCTGCTGGTACAGTTACTGTGTATTTTTTAGTTGTTCTAGTAAATGCCTGATCAAAATCCAAACTATCTACCTTTAAACTAGCTAAATAACTAGAATTAATCACAGGAGTAGCAGTAGGACTAGGCGTAGGTTTAGGTGTTGATGTTGGTGTAGGACTAGGTGTACTAGTTGGCGTAGGAGTGGCCGTTGGTGTAACTGGTTCAGCAAAGGCTTGGCATGGGGCTAGTAGTAGGAATAAGCAAAGCATTGGACTTACTATTTTTTTAAATATTATCATTAATTTTACCTCTTATCTATTCTATTATTATGTACAAATTATAACACAGTTTTTTTTATATGCAAATACACAAATCAAATTATCCTCAATTGTTAAATCAACTGCAACAAAGTAAAGATTTAAAAAAGTAAATAAT
>JAVWCU010000006.1:0-36313 GCA_036648855.1 Bacilli bacterium | reverse complement strand
ATCTTTGTGTCTTTTTATTTTTGTCATTTGTTGCAGTTCAAGAAACAATTCGGGAAATAGTTACTTTTGAAGGAATAAGCACGAAAGTGTTTATTTTTTTAAGCACTCATGTTATAATTTTATCAGGTGGTGTTAAGGCATGAAAGCAAAACAAATAAAAAAAGAGAATAAAAACAAGAAAAAGTTAGTTATGGGAACTGAAACTAAATCAGTTGAAACATCTAGGGTTATTTTAATTTCAGTGGTGGTATTAGTTACTTTTTTTGCGGTTTATTTTGTGACTGCAATTGTTACTGGAGAGATAAAATTGTGGGAAAAAGAAACAAAAGTGGATACAGTGATTCAAAATCAAGAAATTTTAGCAGGTGAAACATTTGTTAAAAGTGAAAAAACATATTATGTTCTTTATATGAACTTTACTGATTTAAAAGCTTCTCCATTAATAGCTGCAGCGGATATTTATAGTAAAAAAACAAATCATAATATGGTTTATTTTGTAGATATGGAAAAAGGTTTTAATCTTAGTTATGTAGCAGGGGAACTTCCTAGTAATTCTGCAGCTCAAAAGATAGATGAGTTAAAGGTTAAAGCACCTACTATTATAAAAGTTGAAAATAAAAAAGCAGTATCTTATATTGAGGGATATGAAGAAATAGACAAGTACTTAACTGAATTAAGTAAATAGTATAATATATAGGTATTTGTTAATTATATAAATAGTCTTTATAAAAAGATTATTGCCTCAATAGCTCAGCTGGTTAGAGCACTTGACTGTTAATCAAGGGGTCCTAGGTTCAAATCCCAGTTGAGGCGCCAATAAGCAAATAAGAATACTTGGTATTCTTTTTTTGTCAAGTTATGTATATTATTAATTATGTGAAAGTTTGTTAATGAAATAAATTTTATTTTATACTTATCTATGGTATTATTAGTATAGATTAGACGAGGTGGAAGTATGGATAATGATGATAAAAAATTAGTTAAAAAAGAAAATATTAAAGGAGTTAGTAAGAAAAAGATTGGTAGCTCTTCTACTATTAAAAGTGAGATTAAGCCTAAAGCTAAACGAGTAAAATCAGAGGAAAAAGATATAAATAATGATCTAGCAGTTAAAGAGGTTGTTGCCTATAAAAATAATGGTTTTAATTTAATTGAAGTTATTTTAATTATGATAATAACCTTATTTTTTGGAGGAATTGCTGGTGGAATCATTGTGTATACAGCAAAGGTTTCTCATCAACAGAATTCAGTAATTGGTAATGATATTCCAGTAGAGTTAAATGAGTTTATTAAGGTTTATGGAGAAATTAAGCAAGACTATTATGAAAATCTTGATGAGAAGAAACTTCTTGATGCAGGAATTAAGGGTATGATTGATTATTTAGGAGATCCATATTCTAATTATATGTCTCCAGATCAAACTGAAGCTTTTAATCAAACTATTAATGGAGAATATGATGGTATTGGGGTAGAACTAATTAGGCATAGTGATGGTAGGACAGTGGTAGGTAAGGTTTTTGAAAATTCACCGGCATTAGTTGCAGGTCTAAAGACAGATGATCAGATTATAAAAGTAGAGAATACAGATATAACTAATCTCAGTGCTAGTGAAATTGTAGCTTTAATTAAAAATAAAGATGCTGTTTCAGTAAAGCTAACTATTAAAAGAAAAGAAGAATTAATTACTATCCAGGTGACTAAAGATAAAATAGAAATTCCTTCAGTAATCAGTAGTATTACGGAGAAAGATAGTAAGAAGGTTGGTACTTTAAAGATTAATATTTTTGCATCTAATACATTTATTCAATTTGAAAAACTATTGAAACAGTTACAGGAAGATAAAATAGATTCATTAATTATTGATGTTAGGGATAATTCTGGGGGCCATTTAAAGGTTGTAGAAGATATTGCATCTTTGTTTATACCAAAGGGTAAAATTATTTATCAACTTGAGACCAAGGGAGTTAAACAACCAGTTTATTCTAAGAGCAATACAGAAATAAATATACCTGTTATTATTTTAATTAATAAAAATAGTGCATCGGCATCAGAAATATTAGCTTCTGCAATGAAAGAGTCTTATGGAGCTACATTAGTTGGAGAAAATACTTATGGTAAGGGGACAGTGCAAACTGCAAAGCAATTAAGTAGTGGAGCTACTATTAAGTATACTATTCAGAAGTGGCTTACGCCTAATGCTAACTGGATTAATGGCACTGGAATTGCTCCAGATGAAATGGTAAAGCAAGGAGATGAGTATTTATCTAATCCTAGTAGTAAGACAGATACTCAATTTCAAAAAGCAATGGATTTAATTAAATAGGAACTTAGATTATAGATAGTTTTATCTATTTAAAAGTCTAGGTTTCTCTTTTTAACAAATATTAGCACTCTCTATTGACAATTGCCAAAATAATTGTATAATATTCATTGAATAAAAAATTAAATATTTATTCATAAAAATAAAAGAGGTGATTTTTATGTTTCAAAATAATGAAGAAAAAGATCAGGATGTGCTTTCTAAGTATGGAAGAAATATTATAGAAGATGTTAAAAATGGTAAAATAGATCCTGTTATTGGAAGAGATGAAGAAATTAGAAGTATTACGAGGATTTTATCCCGTAAAAGTAAAAACAATCCAGTTTTAATAGGAGAACCAGGAGTAGGTAAAACTGCCATAGTAGAAGGTTTAGCTTTAAGAATAGTTAAGGGAGATGTTCCTACTAGTTTGCAAAATAAAATAGTGTGGGAATTAGATATGGCTTCTTTAATAGCGGGTGCTAAATATCGTGGAGAATTTGAGGAACGTTTAAAGAATGTTTTAAATGAAATAAAGAAAAGTGAAGGTAATATTATTTTGTTTATAGATGAGATTCATACGATAGTTGGAACTAGTAATATGGATGGTGCTATGAATACTTCTAATATTTTAAAACCTATGTTAGCGAGGGGTGAAATCCATGTTATAGGGGCTACAACTTTGAATGAGTATCGCATGTATATTGAAAAAGATGGAGCTTTAGAAAGACGTTTTCAAAAAATTAAAGTTAATGAACCAAATGTTATGGACACTATTACTATTTTAAGAGGTTTAAAAGAAAGATATGAGATTCATCATGGGGTAAGTATATCTGATAAAGCTATTGTTGCAGCAGCTACTTTATCTGATCGTTATATTACTGATAGATTTTTACCAGATAAGGCAATTGATTTAGTAGATGAAGCTTGTGCTACTATAAGGGTACAAATGAACTCTGTTCCTACTAGTTTAGATACTCTAACTAGAGATATAATGCGTTTAGAAATAGAAAGACAAGCTATAAGAAAAGAAAAAGATGAGGTTTCTAAAAATAGAATTGCAGAAATTGATGTAGAGTTAGGAGAACTTAAGAAAAAAGAGAAAGTATTAAAAGAAGCATGGGAAAATGAAAAAGGATTATATGAAAAAATAAAAGACAAAAAAGCAGATATAGAAAAGGCTAAGTTTGAGCTTGAGCAAGCAGAAAATCGTTATGATTTAGAGAATGCTGCTAAATTAAGGCATGGAGATATACCAGCTTTAGAGAAAAGTTTAGAAGAACTAAATAAACTGGAGAAGAATAAGATATTAAGTGATACAGTTGATGAAGATTCGATTGCAGAAATTATTTCTCGTTGGACTAACATTCCAATTCAAAAGTTAATGAGCGGAGAAAAAGAAAAATTACTTAATTTAGAGGATAATTTAAAAAAGAGAGTAATTGGGCAAGATGAAGCCTTGGAGCTAGTAAGTAATGCTATTTTAAAATCTAGAAGTGGAATTAAGGATCCTAATCGTCCTATTGGTTCCTTTATATTTTTAGGACCAACTGGAGTAGGTAAAACAGAAGTAGCGAGAAGTTTGGCTTATGAGCTTTTTGATGATGAAACACATATGGTTAGAATAGATATGAGTGAATATATGGAAAAGTTTAGTGTGTCTAGATTGATTGGGTCTCCTCCTGGTTATATAGGATATGAAGAGGGTGGACAGCTAACAGAGGCAGTAAGACGTAATCCATATAGTATAGTATTATTTGATGAAATAGAAAAAGCTCATCCAGAAGTATTAAATTTATTGCTCCAAATATTAGATGATGGAAGGATTACTGATTCTAATGGACGTACAGTAGATTTTAAAAATACTATTATAATTATGACAAGTAATTTGGGTAGTGAATTTGTTTTAGATGGTAATACTGATAAGGTTGAGCATGTTTTAAAGGAGACTTTCAGACCGGAATTTATAAATAGAATTGATGAAATAGTAGTGTTTAAAGCTTTAACAAAAGAGGTTATTGCTAAAATATTAGATAAGATTATTAAGGAAATAGAAAGTCGTTTAAAGGATAAGAATATTCATTTAGTTTTAACTAGTAGGGCTAAAGATTATTTAATTACTGAAGGATATGATATAAATTATGGAGCAAGGCCTTTAAAAAGGCTGGTTAGCAGAACTGTTGAAACATTACTTGCTTATAAATTAATTAGTAATGAGATTAGAATGGATGATACAGTTAATATTGATTACTTGAATAATGACTTTACTATTTCTACAATTAAGAAGGATTAATTTTAAGATTATCCTTCTTTTTTTCAGCAATAATGACTAGTTGTTTGTTTTTTTGATTAGGCATACAGGTTGTTAGAATAAGGTGATTATGGTTTAGATTTTTATTTATACTAAGGGTGCCATTTTTTTTAGTTATAATAATATTTATAATAGTATATATATATTTTTCGTCTTTATAATTAAATTTAATGATGTCAGTTAGTTCTAGTTTGTCTAAATCTTTGAAATAAGCTAATTTACCACTACCAGAATGAGCCATTAATATTATAGTATTTATTTTTGGATCACTAGAATTTGTTGCAAAGGAAACATGCTTTTCAATATTATTATTTTTACTTTCAGGGGCATATAATTTTTCTTTTAATTCGATTTTTGGAATAATAATAGTTCCTATATTTGTATCTTCTTTTAAAGGTATAATATCATACCAATATGTATTAGTTAATGTATTTTGTTTTCTAGTGATTTTTAAATTTATACTACATATTAGTACAGTTAGAGCTATTAATATAATCCATTTTCTTTTTGTCAAAGTAACAATCTACCTTTGCTATTATTTTCATAGTGGTATTAGTATTAGGTATATATATTATTCGCTCGTTTTTGATTTCAAGATTAATTAATAGATGATTTAAATCGATGGTAATAAGATACTCTTCATTATTAATATAATACTCTAGGGGAGATTTTACTTCTATGATTTTATATTTCCCTACACTTAAATTATTAATTACTAAATGGCCGTTATTGTCAGTTGAATATATTTTTTCTAACCAGTTATTGGTAGTTAAATCAAATATTTTAAATAGGGCAGGATTGTTAGTAATGGGAAGATTGGTAGCATAATCTATTTTATTTATTTCAATAGTTCCTGTTATTTCTTGGTTGTATTTTTTATATAGAAGAGTATCAGTTTGATTAGAAACAGTAATAGTAAAATCGGCTACTTTTTGATAATTAGGTAAGGAATTTTTTTGTTTAACTATATAAGTTCCATACATTAAAGTAAAGGATACTTTGCCTGTATCAGAGGTAGTTACTTCTTTAACTAAGACTTCATCTTGATCATAGATACTAAAGGTTATATTGGGTTCTACTAACCAGTTATCTGTAGTACCGTAATATTTTTCAATGGTGATATCTTTTTCAATAACCTTATTTTCAATGGTAACTAATGAATGTAAATTATTATTATCAATAGTGATGGTTATAGGCTGATTATTTAGTAAATATCCTGTCCCGGCTTTTATTTCTTTTATAATATATGTTCCAAAACTTAGATTATCTAAAATAAGATTGTTGTTGTTTGTAATAGTAAGGGTTTTTAGTAACTGGAGTTTATCATTATAAATTTGAAAGATGCTACCATTTAGAGTAGCTTCTTTACAAGCGGGGGTTTTAGTTTTAGTAAGTGCGTCTATTTTATTTATTTCAATAGTTCCTGTTATTTCTTGGTTGTATTTTTTATATAGAAGAGTATCAGTTTGATTAGAAACAGTAATAGTAAAATCGGCTACTTTTTGATAATTAGGTAAGGAATTTTTTTGTTTAACTATATAAGTTCCATACATTAAAGTAAAGGATACTTTGCCTGTATCAGAGGTAGTTACTTCTTTAACTAAGACTTCATCTTGATCATAGATACTAAAGGTTATATTGGGTTCTACTAACCAGTTATCTGTAGTACCGTAATATTTTTCAATGGTGATATCTTTTTCAATAACCTTATTTTCAATGGTAACTAAAGCATGATGGTTAGTATTTTCTAAGGTGATATATTTAGCGCTTTTATTTAATTGATACCCTGGTCCGGCACTTATTTCCTGTATTTTATATGTCCCGGCGGTTAGTCCTGCAATAATAGGATTAGTATTGTCATTTATATAAATATGAGCTATTAAAGTATTTTGCTCATTAAATATTTCAAAGGTACTACCAATTAAAGAAGCTTCTTTACAAGAGGGAGTTTTTGTTTTAGTAACAGCATCTATTTTATTTAACTCTATACTTCCTCCAATTACTTCTACTGTTATTTTGGCTGTTATATCTTTATAGGATCCTACAGTTAGAAAATCTTGATTAGTAGAACTGCGATATATAATAGGAGGATAATTATAGATATTATCTTTTTTTAAGAAAGTAATATCACTTTTTCCAATAGCACTACTCTCAATTGTTATATTATCTCCAGATTGGGTATAGCTAAACATATCGGTTTTTGTTATATAAGAGGGTAAGACTCTATTAGTATCTACTAAGTTTAAGTTTTCTCCTAGGAGGATGGTATAGTTATTTTGATCAAAAGAAGGTTTTAAGGAGTGTTTTTGTACTAATTCATTAATTTCATATATTTCAAAATCAAAGGGGGATATTTTATTGCCGTTTAGTTTATCGGTAAAATAGAAGTTGGCAGTTTTATCTACTTGTTCCCAAATCATAAGTTGGGTAATATAGTACCATTTTTCATGAGTGTGACCTTTATAACCATATCCATAATAGGCAATTAACGCTATTTGATTTAGGGTATAGTCATCCAATTGATTAATATCAATTTTGTCTGGGTATAGAGCATCAGAGCTGATTATTTCCCAAGGTTCAATACAATAAGAAAATTGATTGTCTGAAGTTCTTCTTAAAAAGCGAGCTTGTTGATAACGTATTTTTCCGGCTTTTTCTTTATTAACCCAAATGTTCGGGATATATTCGGCTTCATGAAATTGCTCTGTAGTTGTAGCTTGTACATTTTTAATGGATAAGGTAATTCCAATTGTCAACAAAGTAGTAATTAAGGTAAATATTAGTAATGATTTTTTCATTCTAGGTCTCTCTTTCTGCCAATTATTTCTTGACAGCCTATACTTTAACTAAGTATTTTAGAAGATGCAAATGACTAATTTCCTTAATTCAGTGCTATTTTAAGATGTAAATATGAATATTCCCTGGGAGAATTTTCGGTTTTCTATAGAGAATTTAGTTTGGATTAACAAGTTTTATAGTTTTAGACATTTACATACATTTTTAGTTTTTATGTTGTATAATATTACAAGAGGTGGTTATTTTGACAGATATAGAAATTGCACATCAATATAAAATGTTACCAATTAAAGAGGTTTCTGAAAAACTTAATATTCCTGTTTCTAGTGTTTCTTATTATGGAGATTATAAGGCTAAGCTTAAGTTAGAAGCAATTGAAGGAGATAAGCAGGGTAAATTAATTTTAGTAACTGCAATATCACCAACTCCTTATGGAGAAGGGAAAACAACAGTTACTATTGGACTAGGTGATGCTCTTAGGAAAATAGAAAAGAATTCTGTTATAGTTTTAAGAGAACCTTCTTTAGGACCGGTTTTTGGGCTAAAGGGTGGCGCTACTGGGGGTGGATATTCTCAGGTTGTTCCAATGGAAGATATAAATTTACATTTTACTGGGGATTTTCATGCAATTACTGCGGCTAATAATTTACTTTGCGCGGCAATTGATAATCATTTATATTTTGGTAATAGTTTAGGAATAGATCCTTCTACTATATCTTTTTCTAGATGTATGGATGTTAATGATAGGAGTCTTAGAACAGTTAGAATTGGTTTATCTTCAGAAAAAGAAACAACTAGAGAAGAAAATTTTAATATAACAGCAGCCAGTGAGATAATGACTATTTTTTGTTTGGCAAAAGATATAGAGGACTTAAGAACCAGATTAGATAATATTTTTATAGGTTATACTTATGACAAAAAACCTGTTTATGCAAAAGATTTTAATATTAGTGGTTCAATGATAGCCCTTTTGCATGATGCAATTATGCCTAATTTAGTTCAAACTCTTGAGGGAAATCCAGTTTTAATTCATGGTGGGCCTTTTGCAAATATTGCTCATGGATGTAATAGTTTGATTGCTACGAAGTTAGGACTTAGTTTAGCAGATTATGTAGTGACGGAAGCAGGTTTTGGGTCTGATCTAGGGGCAGAAAAGTTTTTAGATATAAAATGTAGAGTGGGTGATTTAAAGCCGGCAGTTATTGTTATAGTGGCTACTATTAAAGCACTTAAATATAATGCTTTAGTACAAAAAGAAGATATTAGATTAGAGAATATTGAAGCAGTAAAAAGAGGATTACCTAATTTAGAAGTTCATTGTAGTAATATGGCTAAATTTCAAGTGCCTAAGATTATTTGCTTAAATAGATATGATACAGATACTGATGAAGAAGTTGAAGTAGTAAGGAATTATTGCTTGGAGAAAGGGATTAATTTTGCAGTTAGTACCGCTTATAAAGAAGGCGGGTTAGGGGCAGTAAATTTAGCTAAACAAGTTGTAGAATTAGCAGATAAAGAAAATAATTTTAAATTTTTATATGATATTAATACTGATATTCAGACTAAAATAGATATATTGGCTCACGAAATTTATCATGCAAAAGATGTTATTTATAGTGACATAGCAATTAGTAAGATAAACAGATTAAAAGATATAGGACATAATTATCTTCCAATTTGTGTTGCCAAAACACAATATTCTATATCAGATGATCCAAAAATGCTTGGTAGCCCAGAGAATTACACTATTCATGTTGTAGATGTACGACTTTATTCAGGGGCGGGTTTTATAACAATTCTATTAGGAAATATTATGACAATGCCGGGATTACCAAAAGAACCTAATTATGAAAAGATAGATTATGTTAACAATGAGATTATAGGATTGTTTTAAGAATAAAGCACTGTTAAAATGGTAGTCGATTAGGTACCATAATTAAAAAAAGTTACAGGTTAGTACAAAAAAAATATGTTATCAAATTAGCATATTTTTTTAAGCTTGAATATTTTAGATTATTTCAATTTCTTTTACATATTCATTTAGAGGTTTAACTCGATATTTTAATTCATCCAATTCTGCTGTTGGAATAAAACCATAGTTACCATTTATAACATCTGGTATTCTATTTACAATAGTTGCACAAGTAAGTTCAACGGTAGAAGGTTTATTTATCACTAGAGTAGTATTTGGTTCTCCTATTACACTCCATTCGTTTTTATCAAAGTCTTCTTTAGAATAAACTTTTCCAATACATTCAGATTCTATTGTTATTCCTTCTATTGTTTCAGTAGTAACAACAGCACTCATACCTGTTGCATACCCAGTTTTAATGGTTAAGCCTAGAGTAGAGGAAGCAATATCTTCTTTATAAGTTTGAGGTATGCATTTTTGAGCTTGACTGGTAATAGTTAAACCTAATTTTTTTACTAACCAACCATTTACATTCCACATATAAGATGGAAAAAAATTACCGTTATTAATTAAAGCTTCTCTTTCTTCTTTAGAAATATTATCACTTGACGCTATTTCTTTATCAAAATCTGGTAAAGATAGGCCGGCTCCATGAGCTTTTGCTAAAGCTATTCCATATTCTTCAACATTATAAGAAGAACTACCCTTAATTTTAGTTATTTTATGAGAAGAAGATGCAAGTGCACTAATTAGTTCTCCCCAATATATATCTTGGTAACCACTTCCACAAATTGTACATTTATTTTCCCTAGCTAAACGATTAATTTTATTAGAAATAATGGGATTAGAATTATATGAATAAAAAGCCTCTTCACAAGTTGTAATAGCGTTAATTCCAAGCGATGCACAAAGCATTAAAGCATCTTCAACATCACTTAATAAACTCATGGTAGTAACAAGGCATACATCAGGTTTAGTATCTATTAAAACCTGTCTAGCATCATTAATTGAATTAATGATTATTCCCTTATTACTAGTTCCTATTATTTCACCAATATCATGACCTATTATAGCGGGATTTATATCAATTGCCCCTACTATTTCAGCTCCCTTTTCAAAAACATAGCGCATTGAATACTTAGCCATTTTTCCTGTTCCATACTGAACTACTCTAATTTTTCTTTTCATTAATATCTTATTCTCCTTAGTTTAAGCATACAATAAAATAAGCTTAAGTACAATGATTGATTAAGCTTTTCTTGACATTTACGTAAAAAAAATGTACCATAGGGAGTATTAATGGGGGCTACTATTATGAATAATATTAAAGAAAAATTATCATCTGTAACAAATAAAATTAATAGTGTATTAGATCCTATTATTAATAGTATTCCTTTTGAAAAAAGAAAAAATATACCTAATAATCTTACAATATTAAGAATTGTTATTTCCGTTTGTATGTGTGGAATTATTTTAACTTATGGAATAGTTAACCCGGTTTTAATGACTCTTTTAGCAGGGGTAACAGCTTTAACAGATTTAGCAGATGGACATATGGCTAGAAGGTATAATTTAACCTCTAAAAAAGGAGCTTTCTTAGATGCTTTAGCAGATAAGTTTTTTAATTATGGATTATTAGTGGCATTTATAGGCGGTGGGATAATGCCTTTAACTTTACCAGTAGCAGGTTTATTAATTCCAATTTTAGCTAGAGATTTGCTAGTTGCAGGGATAACAGCGGTGGATAAATATAAAGATGGAAAGTTAATTAAAGATAGAGAATCTAAAAATAAAGAGGAATTTAATAAGAAAAGGGATTTAAAGACTATAATAGATGATCAGATTGATACTTTTGAAAAAGGGAAAAACATGCCACCTACTATTATGGGTAAACTAAAAATGTGGACAATGTCTTTAGGGGTAATAGGAGGTTTAGCTTTTGGATTTAATCCTAGTGGTTTAGGATTAACCTATTATATAGGAATACTTTTATCACAAATTATTTGTGTTGGTGATGTAGCTCTAGTTACTAAAAATACTTTAAGTAATATAAAAAAAAGAGATGCTGACTATAAGCTATTACATGCTAGTTTACTTGAAGATAAACTAGTAGGTCCTGAGTTGAAAATTAGTGAGGTTGCCTTTCAAAAAACGGTTTCTCCTAAAAAGCATACTGTTTTGGAAGAACAATATGTTGAAGCTGAGATAGAAAGACTAGAGAAGAATAATTATAGCACTAATAAAGATATTAAAACTTTTTATAAAAAGTAAGAGACTGTTATTTTTAATAATAGTTTTTTTATTTATCTAAGGCATAGACTTATTATAGGTGAAGAGAATGAGGCAAGTTATCATTTGTATTTTATGCTTAACTTTTATTTGTGGTTGTAGTAATAAAAAAAACGATATAAAACCAGATATTCATACTATTATAAAGGAAGAAGAAAACTATATTGTAGGGATAAACTATCCAACAATTGGTTATTCTAAATTTGATCGTAAAGCTGAAAATTATGTTAATGAGGTATACCAAGATTTTATTAAGGAGTATAGTCAACAACATAGCAAAGAGGGTAAAGGGGAATTAAACATTGATTATAAGTATAATTTAGTTAATAAGCGATATGTAAATGTAATCTTTACAGTCTTTATTAATAGTCCATATTTAGCTCATCCTATTACTAGCATTAAGACTATGGTTTTTGATACTAAAAAGCAAAAGAATTTATCTTTTGGTGATATAATTTCTGCTGATACTTTGGAAAAATTGGTGCCAACTATGCAAACTTTATTTATAAGTGAGTATAAGGATTGTATTTTTATGGATAAGGTTTTAAGTACTGTGACTAAGAACTTTAATAATTATCAGTTATTTACTTTTACGGATAAGGAATTGATTATTTATTTTAATCCTTATCAAGTCTCTGCCGGATATTGTAATGTTGTTAGGATTAAGTTACCTTTGAAGGAGGTATCTCTTAAGATTCCAATTGAAAAGGAGATAGTTAATCGAGAGGTATTATCTTTCTTACCGAAAAGTAGAGTTATAGATCCTACTAAGAAGGTGGTAGCTTTAACTTTTGATGATGGACCTAGCAGATATACTAAGGATATTTTAAATATATTAGAACTGAATAAAGCGGTAGGTACTTTTTTTGTCTTAGGAAATAAAGTTGAAATATATCAGGATGTTTTAAAAAAATCTTTGTTAAATGGAAATGAACTTGGTAATCATACTTATAACCATAAGGATATGAATAGGCTTAGTATAAGAGAAATTAAAAGACAGGTTTTTGAAACACAGAAAATAATTAATGAAACAACGGGTTATATTCCTACTTGTTTTAGACCTACTTATGGCAATATGACTAAGGCAATTAGAAAAAGTGTGGATTTAAAGATTGTGTTATGGAATTTAGATACAAGGGATTGGGCTGGTGGCAGTCCTAAAAAGATAGCTAATAGGGTGTTAATGTCTGTAAGAGATGGTAGTGTTATTTTAATGCATGATACTTATTTAAGAACTAAGGAGGCTGTTGGTATTATTGTCCCAGAGTTAAAGAAAGAGGGGTATCAGTTTGTAACTATTAGGGAGTTAGAGGAGGTAAAAAGGATTAGAGAAAATAGTTATAATTATTAATTATGGATGAAAACAATTGTCTATAGTAGTTAACTGTATTATAATTATCTTATTAAGAATAATAGGAGGTTAATATGAAATTAGATGGTAAGATAGCTTATGTGACAGGTGGCGCTATGGGGAATGGCTTAGGAATAGTAAAGATGTTTTTAAAGTATGGAGCAACGGTTATTATAGCTGACTATAATAAAGGAGTTTTTGAGGTAGAAGAGGTACTTAAGGAAAAGGGCTATCCGGTTAAGGCTTATTTAGTTGATATTAGAAATCAAGAAGAGGTAAATGAGTCTGTTAGGGAGGTTATTGCTGCATATGGACGAATTGATATTTTAGTTAATAATGCAGGGGTTGCTAAGTTGAAAAGATTTATAGATATGACTGATGAGGAGAGAGATTATCATTTTGATATTAATATTAAGGGATCTTGGAATGTAACTAAGGCTGTGCTTCCTTACATGGTAGATAATAAATACGGTAAGATTATTAATTTATCTAGTGTAACGGGTCCTATGGTAGCTGATCCTGGGGAAGTAGCATATGCTACTACTAAGGCAGCATTAATTGGCTTTACTAAGAGCTTAGCTCGGGAGTATGCTGAGGATAATATTAATGTTAATGCTATAATGCCAGGATATATTAAAACACCAATGGTAAGTTCAATAGCAACTGATTCTAATTATGAAGATCCACGTAGTGTTATTGAAGGTATTGCAGCTGCAATCCCAATGGGTAGGCTAGGTAAGATAAATGAACTAGGTGAGTTAGCAGCTTTTTTAGCTAGTGAAGAGTCTAGCTATATAACAGGGCAAGGAATAGTGATAGATGGTGGTAGTACACTTCCTGAAACTATTAGTGTTGGTAATTAGTAAGTATATTAATTAAAATTATTCATATAATATAAGTACCACAGTAATTGTGGCGATATAGATGATCCTAGTTTTATACTAGGGTCCTTTTATTTAGAAAAATAACCATTTTGAACATATTTAGTTTCATTTACTACCATAAAAGATTTTGGATCTAGTTCTCTAATAAGTTTTTGTAAGGAAATTAGTCGTGAGTTGTCTATTTCAATAAAGAGCATGTATTTATCATGTTCTTTATTTTTATCTTCTATATTCATAATTGATAATCCATAGCCTGCGGCTTTTATTTTTTCTATAAGTTTTTCACTATGATTACTAGTAATTACTTGAACACTTAGTTTACCCTTGATTAATTTTTGAGACATAATACTACCAATATAAGTTCCTGCTGCAAAGCCTGCTGCATAAGATATGCCTATCCAAATACCAGTAGTAGCACTATTTAGGGCTTCTTTTACAATGAGAAACCATACTAACACTTCAAAAAAACCAATTATACTAGCATATATAGCATGGCCTTTAACAGTTATCATCGTTCTAAAAGTTCCTAACGAAACATCAATAATTCGAGCAAAGAATATTTTAATACATAAAAATAGAATATCCATAATCCACCTCCATAGATATAGGATATCCATTTTTTAATAATTTATAATTTATCACCTTGAAAACAATTTCTTTTAACCATTTCTTTATCTATATCATTTAAAACTCCAAACTTTTTTATTAGCCAAGTTGGTTCAATTAAATCATCTATTTTAGGATCTCCAGTAATACGGTGAATAACAATTTCTTTTCTTAAATATTGTAACTGAGTAACAACTATATCAATATATTCTTCTTTTGTTAGAATAGGAAAGGGTTTAGTCTGATACAACTCTGCTAGTTTAGTATTTTTTAAAATATGTAACATGTGAATCTTTATACCTTGAATATCTAAATTATTAAGATATTTTATAGTTTCTAACATATCATTTTTATTTTCATAGGGTAAACCATTTATGATATGGACTACAACTGCAATATGTTCTTTTCTTAGCTTTTCTACCATGTGGGTAAAACATTCTAAGGTATGACCACGGTTAATTAATTGAGAAGTTTTTTCATGAATAGTCTGTAGACCTAATTCAATAGTTAAATTAGTTCTTTTATTTAAATCAGCTAAATAATTTAAGCACTCATCACTTATAGCATCTGGTCTAGTGGCAATATTTATACCAATAACATTATCATAAGTTAAAACTTGTTCATATATTTCTTTTAATTTAGTTAAGGGGGCATAAGTATTGGTATTAGCTTGGAAATAAGCAATATATTTACTATTTGGCCATTTTTTTAAAAGGATTTCTTTGACTTTATTAAACTGATTAATTAGGGTGTCTTCTTTATTGCCTGCATAATCTCCACTGCCTGATGATGAACAATAAATACAGCCACCTAGACCTTTTGTACCATCTTTATTAGGACAAGTAAAGCCAGCATTTAGACTAACTTTAAAGACTTTAGAATGGTAGGTATTTTTATAATAATAATCTAAGGTATGATATCTTTTATTATTGTTAGTATAGTTAAATTCTATCATTTGTTCTCCTGCTGAATAGTATAAAGGTATAAGGCACTTAGGAAGTCTTTAGGGAACCCAATACTAAGAGTAATTAAATCTCGTTTTTGTTTATTACTATAATTTTCTTGGTTTAAGCTGTTATAAAAGTATTTAATTATTTCTTTGGTACCAGGGAGTTTTAAATTTTTGAAATTACTAAGACTGATAGCGGTGGTCTCATTCATGATAGTTATTATTTGTTTATGTAAATCTTTTACTCTATATATTTTTGTTTCATCAGCTTTACAAGCTGCTGCTAGATATTCTAGGGTGTCATTGATAATACTATTTATATTTTTAGAACTTAGAATACGTTTATAAGAAGCGATAGTCATAATGCTTTCTGTAAAACTTTTGTCTTCTTTAAAGTCGAAAATATTTTTTAAGTTAGTTTTTAGTTTTTCTTTATATAAATCATGGTTTTTAGATAGTTCTTTTCTATAAAAAGTAAACTCATTGCCTTCTAATTTATTGAATGTTTTAAGAGTATCATTATAACCAAATTTAATAGCTCTTTTAGCTTGTTCTTTTTCAAACATGAGGAAGGATCCTATTTTATTATGAGGTCTAATATATGTAATGGGGATATTTTTATTTTTAACAGGTCTAGACATACCAATGGCATCTAGGTTAACAGCTATAATCTCATCTGCACCCATTTCAATAGCTAAATTTACAGGCATATTATCGTAGAATCCACCATCCATAAAGTGGTTTTTATCTATTTCTTTTTGTTTAAAGACAGGATAGCAGGAAGCAGAGGCAATTAGATAGTCAGAAAGTTTATTAACCTCTATTTCATTTTTTTTAACTATTTTAGGTTTTAAGGTTTTAGTATTAACAGTAATAATACCAAACTCTATTTTTGACTTTAATATTTTACGAGGATTTAAGCATTTTTTAACTAAAATCTCTAAATCACTAACATCCATACCCCCATTTAAAATATTTTTTCCATACATTTTAAGTAAACTAAGATTATCTTTTTTTAAGGAAAATTCTTTTAAATCATTTTCATTAAAAAGTAAATTAAAATCCATTCTATTCCATAAGTAGCAAGCTGTAAAATAGGAATTTTGCACCATTAGGGCCCCGTTTAAAGCTCCTACTGAGGAACCGGTTACAATATCATATTTAACATGCAGTTTTCTAAGAGCTTTCCAAACACCTATTTCATAGGCACCTTTTGCTCCACCACCAGATAAGACTATTGCTCTTTTCATATTTATCACCTAGAACTATTATATCAAAGATTGAGAAGTTCTTTTAATAAATTTATGATATAATTTATATATAGTAAAAAGAGGTGCTAATATGGTTAAAAAAAAGAAGTTAAGACTATCTAAATCAGGTAAAACAATAACTTTTATTTTTCTAGGTATATTTATTTCGCTAGCTTTAGTAGGGGGATTATATGCTAAGACCAATTACCATTATAAAAAACTAGGTTATAAGGGTTTAGCTATTACCAATATTTATAAATATAATTTAAAAAAATTAGTGGATAAAGAAGGTCATAATAAAACTTTAAGTACGGTTTTAGCTAGTAAAGATTATTTAGATAAAAATAGGGATATATATCTTTCTATTAATTATAAAGAACAGGCTGATTTTACTAGACACATTAATGAACTACTGGATAAGGGATATAAGGAAACTGAGATTAATGATATTATAAGGACTGGTACAAATGATGAAGTAGAGAAATTTATTAAGCGTGATTATTTAAAAAAAGTATCAGATTATTTAGGATTTCCTTATGCAAAACTCTCTAATATAGATAGATATTATGCTTATCAAAAAGAGGAATTTACGGATAATGATGAAACTGTAGTTAAGGTAAATATTGGCCTTGATTTACCATTATATGATAAAGCTGATGTAATTACTGAGGATAAGGATAATGTTTTAGCAAATAAGTATCATCAGTTAGGGGATACTTATATTCCTAATAATTTGGTAGATATTGATGATAAGTATTGCTTAAATAAAAATCAAAGGTTAGTGGGAATTGCTTTAGAATCTTATTTAGAAATGTTGAATGCCGCTACTAAAGAAGGGTTAACTATTTATATTAGATCAGCTTATAGAAGTTATAAGGAACAGGAAGAATTATATCAGTATTATGTAAAGAATTATGGGGTTAAAAAAGCTGATAGTATTTCTGCTAGACCTGGTTTCTCAGAGCATCAAACGGGATTAGTAGTGGATGTGGCTGTTAGTAAAACGGGAATATTTACAGAGACTAAAGAGTTTAAGTGGATGAAGGAAAACGCTTATAAGTATGGATTTATATTAAGGTATCCTAAGGGAAAAGAAAAAATAACTACCTATAATTATGAAGCTTGGCATTATAGATATGTAGGTGTAGATATAGCTAAAGATATAGTTAAAAAGAAACTGACATTTGATGAATATTATGTAATGTATTTAGATAAATAGTTATTTTAAAAATTGTAGGACTGGGTAATATGTGTTATTATGTTATTAAGAATAATAAGGTAGGGTGGAATTTATATGTATGATTTAGGTAAGCAATTTCATATAGATACTTCTAAGGCAGTAGCTAAGAAAGAGGCTATTATACTTGGTAGAACTTATCGTTTTACGGTGTTAACAGAGAGGTTAATTCGTTTACAATATAGTCCTAAGGGAGTTTTTTGTGATGCCCCATCGGAGCTTGCTATATTTAGAGATTTTCCAGTTCCTTTATATGAATTAAAACAGGATGAAAAGTTTTTAATGATTAAAACTAAGTATTTTCAACTGGATTATACTAAAGAGAAACCTTTTGATGCAGGTAAAATAGTACCTATGAATAATCTTAAAGTAACTTTACTTTCTACAGATAAAGTTTGGTATTATCAGCATCCAGAAGTAAGAAATTATGGGGGATTATTTACGGCCTTTGATGGAAATAAGAGTAATCAAGAAATACAAAAAGGTTTGTACTCCTTAGATGGTTTTTCTTCAATTGATGATAGTAAAACTATGTTAATTGATAGTAATGGTAATTTAAGTAAAAGAGTAGATGATAATATAGATATTTATTTATTTATGTATCATGATGACTTTAGGCTTGGTTTACAGGATTATTTTACTTTAACAGGTCAACCTCCTTTAATTCCTAGATATGCTTTAGGTAATTGGTGGTGTAAGAATACTGAATATAATAGTTCTACTTTACTAGAATTAGCTAATGATTTTAAGAAACATGATATTCCGGTTGGAGTAGTACTGTTAGATAAACCTTGGCATTTAAGAGAGGTAACAGATAGTAAAGGTAAGAAGATTAAATTAAAGACGGGGTATACTTTTAATAAGGATTTGTTTTCAGACTCAGCAGATATTATTAAGAAACTTCATGAAATGAATATTAGGGTAGGATTAAATGTCAATCCTCAGGATGGAATTTATCCTATAGAGGAGTTATATCAAACAGCGGCAGCTTATTTAAAGGTCGTAGAACCAAATGTTATTATGTTTGATCCACTTAATCCGGTTTTTATGGATGTTTATATGAAGGTATTTTTACATTCATTAGAGGGTAAAGGAATAGATTTCTTTTGGAATGACTATGAGAAGGTAAGTAGGAATGCTAATGATTTAGATTTACTTAATTATTATCATTTTCTAGATATTAAGAGAACTCCTGATAAGAGGGGTATGCTACTAAGTAGGCCTTCTGATATTGCACCACACCGTTACCCAATTTCATATTCAGGAAAGACAGAGGCTACTTGGGAGACATTAAAACAGTTGCCTTTATTAAACCAAAGAGCTGCTAATGTTGGGGTGTCTTGGTGGAGTCATGATATTGGGGGAAACCATGGTGGTATAGAGGACCCAGAGTTATATATTAGATATGTTCAATTAGGAGTTTTTAGTCCTATTTTAAGATTCCATGCGGCTAGAGGTAAGTATTATAAAAGAGAACCTTGGAGATGGGATATTAAGACTTTAACTGTGGCTGATGATTATTTAAGATTAAGACATAGATTAATACCTTATCTTTATACTGAAGCATATAAGTACTATAAAACAGGGAAACCTATTATAGAACCTCTTTATTATAGTGTGCCTTGGGTTTATGATGATGAAGCATATAAGAACCAATATTATTTTGGTGATGAAATGATGATTGCTCCTATTTTAGCTAAGAAAGATATAATAATGAATAGGACTATTCAAAGATTTTATGTTCCTAATGGAATATGGTATGATTTTAATACAGGAAAGAAGTTTCCCGGAAATAAGAAACATGTATCATTTTTTAAGGATGAAGATTATCCGGTTTTTGTTAAGGGTGGTAGTATTGTACCTTTATCAAATAAGAGTAATTTGAATAATATAGGTAATCCTAGTGAACTAGAGATACATATTTTTCCGGGGGCTAATAATACTTATAATTTATATGAAGATGATGGAGTTACTTCTTTGTATGAAGAGGGATATTTCTTAAAGACTGAGATTGATTATAACTATTTACCAAGTAATTATACGGTTATTATTAGATCAGTTGAAGGTAAAAAAGGAATAGTTCCAGAATTTAGAGATTATTATATTAGGTTTAGAAATACTAAAGAGGCAAGTAATGTAGTGGCTTACTTTAATTCATCAGTAATAGAGATTCAAAAGTATGTAGTTGATAATGACTTTATGGTAGTAGTTAAGCATGTTCCAACAGTGGGACAGTTAACAATAAACTGTAAGGGTACTAATATTGAAATAGATGCAGTTAGAGTTATTAATGATGATATAGATAGTATTTTAATGGATTTACAGATTAATACATATTTAAAAGAAAAAGTAGCAGAGATTATGTTTTCTAGTTTAGAATTAAAAAAGAAAAGAATAGAGATAAGAAGACTAAAGAAGGATGGTTTATCTAAGGATCATATTCGATTATTCTTAAAATTACTTGAATATCTTGGAGAAATCTAATATACTATAAATATATATTTTAGATATAGAAGAAGTAGTAGTTGGAGTTCTTTTAAGAGACTTAGTGGGTGGTGTAAACTAAGATAAACGAAGATGAACTTATCTTTATAAATATATCTCGTTAGTAGCGTTAAAATTATTAAGTGCATAGATAGTGATATTTATGAATTAAGGTGGTACCGCGATTTAATTCGTCCTTATGTAGATAAGGGCGTTTTTTTTAGGAGGAGAGAGAGTATGGAACAGGTAGTTATGTTTATTTTGACTTTTGGAACAGTATATTTATTATATTATGTATTTACGATTAGAAGGGAACAAAGGAAGGATAAGAAGATTAAAAAAAGTTCTAAAATTGGTAAGAATAAGCGTTCTATAGTTAGAACTAGTTCAGATAAGAAAGATAATATGCCAGTAGAAGTACAATACCTGGTATTAAAATATAAGCTGGATTTAAAAGATTTTAACTATGATAAGTTTTTACATGTTATTGCTGTTGTAACATCTTTTGATATTGCAATAGCAGTGACTATAGTTAGTTTATTAAAAGGGGCAGTATGGCAGTTGTTAGGGGGATTTTTCTTACTGATACCGCTTATATTAATTTCATTTAATATAATGGGCTCTATCTATCAGAAGAAGGGAAGTAAAAAGAATGTATAATTTTAAAGATAATGATAAGAAATGGCAAGAGTATTGGCAACAACATGAGACTTTTAAAACGGATGTTTGGGATTTTTCTAAACCTAAGTATTATGTTTTAGATATGTTTCCTTATCCATCAGGAGAAGGATTACATGTAGGGCATCCTGAGGGATATACTGCTACTGATATAGTGGCTAGATTTAAGAGGATGCAAGGTTATAATGTTCTTCATCCAATGGGATGGGATGCTTTTGGATTGCCTGCAGAGCAGTACGCGATAAATACAGGTAATCATCCAGCAGGTTTTACAGAACATAATATTGAGACTTTTAAGAGGCAACTTAATATGCTAGGTTTTTCTTATGACTGGAGTAAAGAAATATCAACAACTGATCCAGATTTTTATAAATGGACTCAGTGGATATTTAGAGAATTATATTTAGATAATTTGACAGAAGAAAAAGATACAGCAGTTAATTGGTGTTCAGAGTTAGGAACAGTTTTATCAAATGATGAAATAATTGATGGTAAAAGTGAACGGGGAGGATTTCCTGTTGTTAGAAAGAATATGAAACAATGGGTAATGAAAATAACTAAGTATGCAGATAAGTTATTAGATAATTTAGATGATTTAGATTGGCCAGAATCAACTAAAGAGATTCAGAGAAACTGGATTGGAAGAAGTTATGGAGCTCATGTTTTATTTAAGGTAGCAGGTTTTAATGAAGAGTTTACGGTTTTCACAACTCGGGCTGATACTTTGTTTGGGGCTACTTATTGTGTCTTAGCTCCAGAGTCTAAATTGGTTCCAATAATTGTATCAGATGAGCAAAAAGAAGAAGTAAATGCTTATATTGAGGCATGTAGTAAGAAATCAGACCTAGAAAGAACTGAATTAAGTAAGGAAAAAACAGGAGTATTTATAGGAGCTTATGCTATTAACCCGGTTAATAACAAGCAAATTCCTATTTGGATATCTGATTATGTTTTAGCAAGTTATGGAACAGGTGCAATAATGGCAGTACCGGCTCATGATGAAAGAGATTATGCTTTTGCTAGTAAATTTGGAATAGATATTATTCCGGTTATTGAACAAACTAATGATAAAGATATTGTTTATAATAATACTATCACATCAGGTCCTTATTTAGGTGATGGAATACACATTAATTCAGAGTTTTTAAATGGAATGAATAAAGAAGAAGCAATAAGTACCATGATTAGCTGGTTAGAAGAACATAAATGTGGAACTAAAAAAGTTAATTACCGGTTAAGGGACTGGATATTTGCTAGACAGAGATATTGGGGAGAACCTATTCCTGTTGTACATTTTAGTGATCATGATGAAGTTTTAAAAAGTGAGGAATTACCACTTATTTTACCAGAATTAGAGGATTATAGTCCTAATAAAAATGGAGATTCACCACTTGAGGGCGCTAAGGATTGGGTTAATGTTATGGTTGATGGGAAGATAGGAAAGAGAGAAACCTCTACGATGCCAGGATCAGCTGGATCTAGTTGGTATTTCTTACGCTACATTGATCCTCATAATGAAAAGGAATTAGCTAATAAAGAGTTGTTAGCTCACTGGTTACCAGTTGATTTATATTTAGGTGGTCCAGAACATGCGGTAGGACATTTGTTATATTCAAGATTTTGGAATAACTACTTATTTGATAAAGGGATAGTGCCAGTTAAGGAACCTTTTAAAAAATTAGTACATCAAGGAATGATACTTGGTACTAATGGAGAAAAGATGAGTAAATCAAGAGGAAATGTAATCAACCCTGATCAAATGGTGGATATGTATGGAGCTGATGCTTTACGAATTTATGAAATGTTTATGGGCCCTCTTGCTGCTAGTAAACCATGGGATCCTAAGGGAATTGAGGGAAGTAAAAGATTTGTAGATAGAGTTTATAGAATATTTGAAGAGTTTGAAATAAAAGAAGAACCGGTTAATAACTTAGAAAAGATTTATCATGCAACAGTGAAGAAAGTAACAGAGGATTATGAAAATTTAAGTTTTAATACGGCAATTAGTCAGATGATGATATTTGTTAATGCAGTCTTTAAAGAAAAGGCTATTTCTAGGGAATATGCTGAGGGGTTTGTAAAACTTTTAAACCCGGTAGCGCCACATATTACAGAGGAAATATTCCATACTTTTTTAGGACATGAAGAATCTATTACTTATTGTTCTTTTCCTACATATAATGAAACAAAGTTAGTAGAAAATGAAAAAGAAATTGCTGTTCAAGTTAATGGTAAGGTTCGTAGCACTATTTTTGTTAAGGAAAATGATACAGAAGATATGATTATAGAGCAAGCTACATCAGCAGAGAATGTTTTAAAACATATACAAGGAATGAATATAGTAAAGGTAATTGTTATCAAAGGTAAAATTGTTAATATAGTTGTTAAATAATGAAAAAAGTAGGGGTATTAATAGTTTTAGGATTACTTTTATTTACGGGGTGTTCTAAACCTAATAAAACAGTAGATGAGTATTATAGATTAGTTGATGATTTAAAGAAAGAAGATAATTTTACTGATGATAAGGATTTCGAGTTTACTTTAACTGTTTTAAAGTTAACAGCAGATGAAGTGCAGTATAGATTAATTTTAGATAAACCTAAGATAGTAATGAAGGATATTAGATTATTATTAATTCATAATCAAAAAACAACAGATATATTTCCATCTATTGGGATTTTTGATGATAAAATTAGTCTGATTCCGGACTCTTCTGGAACTAAGGGGCTTGTTTTGGTAGGATATTTGCCTTTTTCGGGAAATGAAGGAGATTTTAGAGGGGAGTTTAGGCTCTTTTTGGAATATCAAGATGATAAAGGGGATATTGTAAAAAAATATTATAAAATACAAAAATAGACAGAATACGTCAGAATATTGAGGTATTCTTTTTTTGGTGATGAAAATGAAAGTAAAGGTATTTGATGAAGCTCATGAGAAAGATTTAGAAAGCAGCATCAATGATTTTTTAGAAGAAAATGAGAAGATAGAAGTTGTAGATATCAAGTTTGGAGTAGCTTGTTCTTTATTTGGTGAAGAACAGATATATTGTTTTTCAGCTTTAATTACGTATAGAAAAGGTGAGGATGATGATGCAAAGTAGTTAATTGCAATTTTTCTTAAATAATGGTATAATCAGTCATGTTTTATGAATTAGGAGTAGGAATTTTATGAATATGAATAATGCTAATTTAATAAGTGATTTGTTGCCTAAGAACTTTGTTTTATTAACTAAAGTAGTTTCAGAACTTCTTGAAATGGCAGAAGGATTTAATTTGGAAAAATCGGCTATAGATAAGGGTACTTTAGCAGGAATAAGTGAGAGAAATAATATTTCTATTATAGAAGTATCAGAAAACCCAAATCAAGAGTTTATTAGAGTTAGGTTAGATGTATATGAAAATAATGCTCTAGAGATAAAGAAGGAAAAAGTTTATACTTTTATTAATTCTAGTGTATTAAAAATTAATGATATAACAATTATTAATAATATAGAAGAGGGACTTTCTATAAAGAAAACAGAAGCTGAATATGGTGTTAATTTAACAACAGGGGAGTTATGTCCTAAGAGTTTAGTTTGTTTAGCTGAAACTTATGATAGTGAAGAATATGCTGATTTTTTAAAAATAAATAAGTCTTGGGGTGGCATTAATAAATTGGATGAGAATATTAAACAATTTGGTATTTCACCTATAACTGATGCTTGTTTTGAAGCTAAGGTAAGTGGTGAAGTAGTAAAAATCAATTGTACTAATGAAAGCGGAATTATCTCTAGGAGAGTAGAAACCTATAGTAAAAGTTTAGAGACTTTTTTAGAGGAATATTTAAATGCTAGCCAAGTTGATAAAAGGTTAATTAAGTAAAACTAGGGGTTAAAAAAATAAGACAATCAGGGATGATTGTTTTTTTACTTTAGTGTCAAATAAGTAATAATGTGGTATTATATATATAGTTAGGTGTTGATAAAATGAAGAAAAATTCATTTGTCCAAGGAGCATTTATTGCAACATGTGGAATTGTAATTAGTAAGATTATAGGAATTCTTTATGTAATTCCTTTTTATGCAATAATTGGGGAACAAGGTGGCGCACTTTATGGATATGCTTATAATATTTATGCTTTATTTTTAGGAATTAGTCAGGCGGGAATCCCTCTTGCAATGAGTAAAGTTATAAGCGAATATCAAGCTTTAGGTTATTATCAAGTTAAAGAAAGAGCATTTAAGATAGGAAGAAAGACTTTAACTATTTTAGGGGTTGTCTGTTTTTTGATATTATTTATCTTTGCCCCACAGTTTGCTTATCTAATTATTGGTACTGTTGAAGGTGGTAATACTATTTCTGATGTGGTATTTGTAATTAGAATGATTTCTACGGCTATTCTAGTAGTGCCTATTTTAAGTGTTTATAGAGGTTATTTACAAGGACATAAGTATATTGCTCCTACTTCTATTTCACAGGTTTTAGAACAGTTAGTAAGAGTAACTATTATTATTATAGGTAGTTTTTTGACTTTAAAAGTATTTAATTTGTCTTTGAAAACAGGGGTAGGTATAGCAGTATTTGCGGCTACTATTGGAGCTAGTATATCTTATTTCTATTTATTTAATACAGTTTCAAAAAATAGGAAATTGTTTGGAAAAGATAAAGAGGATATTAGTTCACCACATATTTCAGATAAACAAATTTTAAGTAAAATCTTAATGTATGCTTTTCCTTTTATTATGATTGATGTCTTTAGATCTTTATATAACTCTATTGATATGGTAACTTTAGTTAAGACTTTAGTGGGTGGACTTGGTTATACTGCTAAATATGCAGAGTCAATTATGAGTGTTATTTCTACTTGGGGATTAAAACTTAATATGATAGTAATTGCTATTACTTCAGGAGTTATGGTTAGTTTAATACCCAATTTAACTAGTAGTTTTGTTCATAAAGAGATGGATGATGTAAGAAGAAAGATTAATCAAACTTTACAAATGTTATTATTAATTACAATCCCAATGGTTTTGGGTTTATCATTTTTAGCAGGACCGGTATGGACAGTATTTTATGGTAGTAAAGCAGCTTTAAGTTATGGAACTATAACTTATCAGTTTTATGTTTTTGTAGCATTAGCCACTTCTTTATTTACATCTACGATTACTATTATTCAAGTATTAAAAGAATATAAAGGAGTATTTGCTTGCTTAATTTCGGGATTAGGAATAAAAATATTTCTTAGTGTTCCTTTAATTTATGGCTTTGCTAAGATGGGGTTACCAGCTTTCTATGGCGCTATAACTGCAACGATATTAGGTTTTACTACTTCAAGTATAATTGCTTTAGCTTTACTGAAAAAGAAGTATAAGGTTAATTATGAGGAAACATTAAAGAAGGTTATGAGTATAGTTGGAGCAGCTTTTATTATGATAATTTGCTTGTTCTTTTTCAGCCTTATTATTCCTATTACTGGAACTAGTAGAATTTTAAATATTTTAATTATTATGTTTTATGCTTTAGTAGGGGGTATTATATATATAACTATTCTTTATAAGAATCATACTTTAGAACAAGTATTTGGTTCGGAAATATTAAATATTATTAAAAGTAAATTAAAGAGAGGTAAAAAACATGGAATTTAGAGTTTTGAGTAAAAAAGAATATAGTGATTTAGCTTCTCATCATGAGTTAGCTAGTTTTATGCAAACTATAGAGTTAGCTAATTTAAAGATGAGTCAAGGAGAAACTATTCATTTAGTGGGTGTTATTGATAAGGGACAAGTTGTAGCAGGGGCTTTATTAGAAGAAAAGAAGCTTCTATTTCATAAAAGTTCTTTTTATTCTCCAAGAGGGTTTTTAATAGATTATCATGATAAGGAGTTATTAGAGTTTTTTACTTTTGAATTAAAGAAATATGTTAAAGCTCATCGAGGTTTTAGGGTGATAATAGATCCTAATTTAGTTTATCGAGTTAGAAGTAGTGAAGGGGAAATACTTGACTATAAGCCAGCGGATGAGGAAGCATTTAATAATTTAATTCATCTTTCGTATAAACATTTTGGTTTTAATAAGTATTTAGAAACAATGCAGGTACGTTATGCTTATAGATTAATGTTGGATGAAGATTATGAAATAAAGAAGGCTAAATTTTCAAAAAGTACGAGAAAGAATATGGAAGCTAGTTATAAGAAGGGGTTAGCAGTTAGAAGGGGAACGGTAGAGGATTTACCAGTTATGGAGGAGTTATTTGCTTCAACTGCAATTAAGAAAGATTTCTTTCATAGAGACTTAGCTTATTATCAAGAAATGTATAAATATATGGGTAATTTAATGACTATTTATATTGCTTATTTAGACCCTGTTACTTATTTAAATAATAGTAAGAATTTATTAGCAGAGGAAGAACTTAAGAATGAAGAGATAATTCATAAGATAAAGGTAGATAAAGTTGGGTCTAAATTAATTAATCAGAAGGAGGTATCAGACCATTTAATAAATAAATATAAATTAGAAGTAGAAAAAGCTTTAGAGTTTATGAAAGAGTATCCTGAAGGTAAGGATGTAGGGTGTTTATTATCCCTTAGAAGTGGGTCTGAGTATTTAACTTTAACTAGTGGGGGATTAGAGGAATATCATTCTTTTACCCCTAAATATGCTATGTATGATATGCATATTAGGGATGCTTATAAGGAAGGGTTTAAAGCTTGTAACTTTTATGGTATTTCTGGGAATTTTGAAAGAGAGAATAATCCTTTGTACGGAGTATATGAGTTTAAAAAAGGTTTCTCAGGTAATGTAATTGAATATATAGGACAGTTTACCTTAGAAGTAACTTGGTTTAATAAAGTTTATAATCTGGTAAAAAAGGTTTTAGGTAAATAGAAAGGAGGATTAGGATGGAGATTAATAAAGATATAGATATAGTTAAGGTAAATGAGGCAAGTATTAAGTTTTTAGATGAGATTTATAATGAATCTAAGTTTAAGGAAAACTTGGATAGTATACCAAAAAAGGTAGTAGCGCGTTCTAATGTTGTTTCTACGGCTTTAGCAAGTGATGTATTAGAATTGTTTCAGAAAAGTGCAGCACTTTATCAAGCAAAGAAAGAGTATCTGGTACAGGGTGATAGGGGGATAAGAAGATAAAAGTATGGAATTAAGAAAAGGAGAATATATTACTTTAGAAGATAGTGCAGAGTACTTAGTAGTAGAGACTTTAACTTGTGGAATGACTAATTATTTATTTTTGATGTTAGCAAACAGTCCACTAGAACTTTTTATTGCTAAAGAACAAATTAGTAATCAGGATATTTTTGTGACTATTATAACGGATAGAGAAGAAAAAAGGTATGCTATGGATATGTTATTAAAGGGAGAATTAAAATTAAACTTTGTTTAAAGAAAATAAAAAAGAATATTAATAAAAATTATTAATATTCTATTTTTTAATAAGGGTTCTTTTTATTTTTCTATATATAGGGATTAGGGTAATAAAAATAAAATATAGAGGTTTATTAATAATAAAATCGAATTCGCCAATAAACTCTGTATATTCACCACCTAGTCTCTTTTTAAAGAGATGAATACCATAGACGGGGTTATTGATATTAGGGTCGCCTGTAGTACCAAAGAAGTCAATTAATTGGTATCCTTCTGTAATAGCATCTTTAATGATTTCATAATATATATAATAATTAGCATTAAGCTCCCTTAATAAGGAATGATTACCGCCATGCACAGTCCAGACTTTATTACCATACTTTGCTGTAAGGATAGAAGATAAAACAAGTTTATCTTCTTTTATTTCAGATAATAATTTTAACTCTTTTTCTATCTTTTGAATTTGGTTTATTAATTCTTGTTTTTTATTTTGATTTTTAAGATCATTCTTGGTAACTAGTTTATCTTTTTCAGCAGTTAGTTCTATAATTTTAGCTAGTTCTATTTCTTTAATTTTAGGAATATTAGCTTTTACAACATATAAATCACTCATGTTTTCTTTGTGTAGTTCTTGATAAAAGTGTCTATAGTATTCTATATCATGATATAAGACACCTTCTCTTTTAGAGGTTTCTAACATAGTTATATAGAAAGATTCTATATCTTCACTGCTATTTTTAGTTAACTCTAGTTGATAAGGATTACCTCTTTTAATAATTTTTTTAGTGGTTGGATGGAAGTTATTAGTAATATACTCTAGACCTTTAGTTAAATCTAATCTGAATGTATATCTAGGTTCTGAACGGTCAAAGTTTTTATAAAAGCCTAGATGTTTATAGCCTAGTTTTTTTAATTTATCTATTAGGGGAAAGTTATTTACTCCAGGTAAGATATTACCCTCTATATCTAAGTTTTCTAGTTTTATATCAGGATTAATTTTAATAAATATAGCTTTATTATTTTTAGCATAGTTCTTTAAGAGACGGCTAGTTTCTTCTAATAAAGTATTATTATTAAAATCAATAATATAGCCTCTAGGAGCATAGAAGAACTTATAACCAAATAGGAGTTTCTTTTCTAGTAATAGAGTAGCGCCTACTAGGGTATCATTATCTTTAATACCAAGGTAATGAGGTAACCAATTGTCATATTCTTTTTCAAACTCTCCCCAGGGATAACTTTGTAGAAAGTGACTTTTTTGGTGATGTTTAACAAAGTTATCATAATCAGTTTTATCTAAATTATTAATTAATTCCATGGTAACACCTTATTCTTTCTTATATTTAATATTTTTAATAGTATGGTATAAAGAAAAGAGTAATTTATATAAATAGTATAAAGGTTTATTAACAATTAAATCATATTCTCCTAAGAGTTCAACTACTTGTCCTCCAAAACCTCTTTTAAATAGATATAAACCTAGGAGTTTATTACTTTCTCTAAAGTCTCCAGATATACCATAGAAATTATATCTCTCATAGTTATTAGAAACAGCATATTTAATCATTTCCCAGTTTAGAGTATAAGCTGGATCAAACTCCATAAACTCTTGATAAGTTCCCCCTAGAAGGGATAGGACCTCTTTACCATAAGTAATATATAAGATACCACCTAGAATAATAATATCTCCATGTTTAGCTTTTAGAGATTTAATTTTATTTTCTTTAACTTTAGTTCTTTCAATATTGTTTTCTATTTCTTGCTTTTTAGCTAGGTATTTACTCTCATTCATTTTACTTTTATCTTTTAAATACTTAGCTTCTTTTTCTTGATATTCTGATAGATAATTAGCTAGTTCTGTATTAATATTAGCAAGTATTTTATTAGTATCTAGTTCTGCTACTAAGACTTTAACTAAATCATTACTAGCTAGAGCTTGGTACATAGTTTGATAGTAAGAAAAAGGTCGATCAATAAATTCTCTTCTTTCACTAGTATGATTCATAATCTTTTTGAATTTATCTAGTTCATCAAACTTTATTTCTCTAACAGTCATACCTAGTCTTTCATTTTTTCTAATTATTTGTCTAGTTTTGGTATCCATATTTTTTAATATATCAGTTTCATCTCGGTCCTTAGTGGTAGTAGTAAAGATAAATCTAGGTTGGAGATCTTCTTGGTTAAGATTAAAACCTTGATGTTTATATTTAAGACTAAGAAGTAGTTGATGAGCTTTTTTATTATTAAAACCATTTTCTACAATATTTCCGTCTAAATCTCTTTCTTGATAAGCTAAGTAGGGATCTATTTTTAGAAAGATACCATTTTTTGTTTTGATAAATTGTTTTATTTTTAGAGTGAATTCAGTTAAGAGTGGGGCATTATTAAAATCTATTAGGAAACCTCTAGGAGCATAAAATATTTTTTTGTTTAATAAGACTTTTTTAGCTAAAAGGAGTGTTGCTCCTAAAATAGTATTAGTATCATCTAGGATTCCTACGAAGTAATAGTCCCAGTTATTTTTCTTTTTTAAAGTAGCCCATTCTTTAGTTTGATAAAAGTTATTTAGGGGATTAGTCTTAGCAAAATCAGTAAATTCTATGTCGGTTAGTTCTCTAAAGTTCATAATTATACCCCTTTCTTTTTGGTATTTATAGTGTGATACATTTCTACTGTTTCTTTTTCATAATAAGCAAGCTTACCACTGGGAATTATTAAGGTTCTTTCAATACCTAGATTGTCAACAAACTCAGTATTGTGAGAGACTAGGATAATAGTACCAGGGAAGTCTTTTAAGTTGTTGGCAATTAGCTTTTGGGTAGGAGGATCTAAGTGGTTAGTGGGTTCATCGAGGATTAGGAGATTAGCTTTCATAGCCGTTAATTTGGCTAGAGCTAGTCTAGATCTTTCTCCAGGGGATAAGACACTGACTTTTTTATTAATTTCATCATATTGAAAAAGGAAACGACCTAAGAGACCTTTTTTATCTCTTTCAGTTAAGTCAAATTCATCTAGATTATCTAGTAGATTCTTATCATTATCTAATAGTTCATGTTCTTGGGCATAATAACCAATATCGGTTTTAGGACCTAGGATTATTTCTCCAGCATCAGGGGTAAGAGTTCCTACTATAAGTTTTAGAAGAGTAGACTTACCAGCTCCATTTTCTCCGACAATTAAGAACTTTTCACCTCGAGGTATTTCTAGATTAATTTTGTGAAGCAGGTTAGTTTTACTACTTTTATCATATTTAAAACTTAAATCTTTGATTTTTAGGGGGTAAGAAGTACTTTCTCTACCTTGATGTAAGCTAAGACTAGCTTGTCTTAAATTTTTTTCTATTACAATAGTTTTTTCTTCTAGTTTAGCTAACTTCTTTTGCCTATCTTTGGCAATATTAGCTTTTTTTTCATTACCATGCAGGTATTTATCAATAATACCTTGTAAGTGTTCTCTTTCTTTTTGCTGATGTTCTACTTCTTTTTGTAATCTTAAATCTTGTTCAGTTTTAATTTTTATATATTTAGCATAGTTACCATTATATAGTTGCATTTTATGAGTCCTTTTATCTAATACTAAGGTTTTACTAGTAGTGGCATTTAAAAACTCTAAATCATGAGAAATGATATAGACAGTTCCAGGGTAAGTGGATAAATAGTTAGTAACATAGGCTTTAGTATCTTGATCTAGGTGGTTAGTAGGTTCATCTAAAAGAATAAGAGATTGTTTTGCGTAAAGTAGTCTAGCAAATGCGATTTTAGATTTTTGACCTCCAGATAAGGAAGAAAGAGTTTGATCTAAGAGTTTATCATCTATATTCATACCGGAGATTAGTTTTAGAAGTTGTCCTTCAGCAGTAAAAGGTTCATAGTAGTCAAGTTCATCTTGTAGTTTAGCAATAGTTTTAAGTTTTTTATTAATTACTTTTTCATCAGTAGTATTTGTTATACTAGTATAAATATCCTCTATTTCTGTTTCTAGTTTTTTAACTGGGCGCCCTGTTAATAAATAGTCTAAAACAGTTATTTCAGTATTAGGTATTTCATCAGTTATAACTTGGGGTAACCAGCCTATTCTTTCTTTATTTGGGAATTCTATAGTACCAGAGTCTGGTTCTAATAGACCTAAAATTATTTTAAAAAAAGTAGTTTTTCCAGCTCCATTTGCCCCTACAATACCAATGTGTTCATTGCTAGGAATAAAGATATTAATATCTGAGAATATGGTCTCAGTTCCAAATATTAAATTTAAGTTTTTTACAAACATATTATCACATCACTTAGTTAATATTTTAACATATTATTTACTATTAGCAAAGAAAAAGGACGGCAATTTAAAATTGACAGCCTTTAAACAATATTATAGCCTTCAGAGTAGCTAGGAAAGTTGTTACGGGGCTCTATTAAACTACCCTCTAAGCGGACTAAACGGTCTTCTACTCTTCTAACTTGACGATCTAATTTAGCAATTTTTCCTTCTAAGTTTCTTATTTCATTTGTACACTGACAAGAGTTGTTATTACCATTTGGCCAAGGAGGGGCAATGGGAGGGGGAAAGTTAGGGTTATAACCGTAAGGCATTTGATTATTATTCATTATATACTCCCTTTCACTTACTAATATATGCTTTGCATTTAAAGGAGGTTCCTAGTATAATAATTTAAGGAGAGATTTTATGAGACTTAGAAATGTTAAAAATAAAGAAACTATTATGGCTAATTCAGAGTATTTAGTAATTAATCCGACTTTATATAAAGGAAAGTGGCATACTCTGTTTAACAATGATAATCCTATTTATTTAGAAATAGGAATGGGAAAGGGACAGTTTTTAATAAATAATGCCCTTAGGTATCCCGATATAAACTTTATAGGAATAGAGAAATATGATAGTGTAATAGCAAGAGCAATAGAACATATTCCCCTTAATTTACCTAATATTAAAGTGGTTAGAGTAAATGCTATGGAAGTTGATAATATTTTTTTAAAAGAGATTACGATATTGTTTTTAAATTTTTCAGATCCTTGGCCTAAAAATAGACAAGAAAATAGAAGATTAACGAGTAAAGTATTCTTAGATAAATATAAAGATATATTTTTAAATAACCAGGTTATTATTCAAAAAACAGATAATAGGCAGTTGTTTGAATACTCATTAATAGAATTTAGTAAATCTAACTATAAAATAGAAGAAATATCTCTAGATTTGCACCATAGTGAAATAGCAGATAATATTATGACTGAGTTTGAAGAAAAGTTTGCTAAAGAAGGTAAACCAATATATAGAGTAGTAGTGACTAAGGAATAGATGAACTATTAAAAAACTATCAAAACTTATTTAGTTTTAAGTAATTATTTGATATAATAGATTATAGAGTAGGTGAATTATGAAGAAAATAGGGCTTTTACTCTGCTGTTTACTAATGGTAACAGGATGTAGTATAGTAAATATCAATAATCAAAGTATAGAAGGGATTATTAAAACGATTTTTAGTACTAAGACTAGTTTAGCTAATAATACTTTTTCAGGCTATAAGTACTATTTGCCTAAAGGAGTTAAGGCTTTAGAAGTAAATGACCTTAATGCCGTGTTATTAGATAATTATAATTACTATTACTTATATATTGATACAGTTGCATATTATCATAAAACTAAGGAAGTATATGAAGTACAAACAGATAGTTACTATTCACAATCATTAAATTATAATGATAAGACAGGATATATAGAAATAAATAAAGTAGGAGATAAATACTTTATAGAGACTATGTTTAATTATTCTAAGATTGAGGCTTATGTTAAAGAGAAGGATATAGAGAATGCTTTAATTAATATAGGAGTTATATTAACTAGTGTTACTTATAATGATAAAGTATTAGAGACATTAGTAGGAGAGAATGTTTTAAACTATAAAGAAGAACATATGAATATATTTAAGCCTAAAAGAGAAGAAAGTGAATTCTTACAAATATATAAAGAATATGGAACTTATAGTGATAAGCTTGGAGAATTACCGGATCCTGATCAAATTCAAATAGAAGAAGAAATAAAATAGAGAGAGGTGCTCTTATGGGATTAATGGATAAATTAAAAAATGTATTTTTTGAAGAAGAATATGTTGAAGTAGAAGAACAAGAGAAAGTTAAAAAAGTAGGTAAGAAGAAAGATAATAATGTTATTGCTAGGAAGATAGAATTACCTAAAAGAGTAGATAAAGAAGAAGTAAAAGAAGAAGAAATAATTAAATCTTATGAAGAAGATAAAGAGGTTTTAGCAGATAAAGAACTACTAAAGATGGATAATAATTTTAAGCAATTTGATGATGATGATTTTGAAATAGAAGATAAGAAAGATAAAGAAGTTATTATAGTTCCTAAGGATAGTAGTAGTGTTAATACTCATGTACCATATGGGGGAGATTATAAAATAGATTACACTAATCTTTATTCTAAGACAGAAAAAACAGAGAGAGAATTTAGACCTACGCCTATTATTTCACCTATATATGGGATTTTAGATAAAAATTATTCTAAAGATGATATAGTGGATAAAAAAGATAGAGTACCTAGTAGTAGTTATGCTAAGAAGATAGATTTAGATTCAGTTAGACAAAAGGCTTATGGAGAAGTTAGTTATAATGAAGAGGTTAAGGATAATCAAGAAGAAGAAATAGAAGATAATTTATTATATGATATGAGTGATATTGAGACAACACCTGCTGTTGAGAAAGTTACTATTGCAGATGCAGAAGAATACTTTGAGGATTTAGGGTTACAATATAATATAGATTATAAAGATAAGACTCATGAAAGAGCTAGTGGAAGAAGAGTTAGATATGTTAAAGAGGAGGATAAAGAAGAAGAGAAAGAAGAAGTTATAGTTAAGAAAGATAATCCTAGTTTAGAAGATAATTTATTTGATTTAATTGATTCTATGTATGAAGATAAGGAGTAAAAATGGAAGTATTAAATATGGTATTACCGATAGTTTTATATTTATTAGGGGCTTTTCTAATGGTTGTATTAATTATTTTAGGGATTAAGTTAATTGGGATAGCAGATAGAGCTAATTTATTAATGGATGATTTAGAGAGTAAAGCTAAGTCATTAAATGGTTTTTTTCATATTATTGATACTATGACTGATACATTATCTTTTATAAGTGATAAGTTTGTAAATGGATTAACTAGTATAATTACTGGATTATTTCATAATAATAGTAATAAAAGAAAGAAGGAAAGAGAAGATTATGAGTAAAGAAGAAAAAACTAAGAGTAGTAATGGAGCAGGGAAGTTTATATTAGGAGCAGCATTAGGAGCAGGATTAGGAATGTTGTTTGCACCTCGTAAAGGTAGTGAGACTAGGAAATTATTAAAAGATAAGATGGATGATTTAGTTAATAAAGTTAGAGATATTGATTATGAAGATGTTAAGATAGCAGTAGAAGATAAAATAGAAGAAATTAAATATGAGTTAAGTAATTTAGATAAAGAGAAAGTATTAAAGATAGCAAAAGAAAAAGGTAATGAGATAAAAGATAAAGCTAATGAATTAGTACAGTTAGCAGTAGATAAAGGGACTCCTATCTTAGAGAGTGCAGCAGAAGAAGTAAGAAAACAAGCTGTTAAAGTAGTAAAAGAAGTATTAAATAAATTAGAAAAAGAAGAGAATAAATTATAATAATTAAAGAAGTATTAAAAGCTTCTTTTTGTTTTGATGTAAATAGTTATTAACTTGTAGTTAATAAGAATAATTACTTGTAAAAGTAGTTAGAACTTGATAAGATAATATTACAAGGTAGGTAGTTAATATGAATGAGGATAATAAAAAAGTAGTAAATCAAAGTTCAAAAATCCCCGGGGGGGGGGTACTTTAGTCTATTAAAAGATAAACTAAGTACTATTAATAAA